>JADGHD010000073.1 GCA_019689615.1 Frankia sp.
GCCCGCGCCCCGCCCGCCCCGCGACGGCGCCGACGGGCAGGCGTGGCGGGCCATCGTCGCCCAGGCCAGCTCGCGGTGGACCAGCGTGGCCGACCGGCCGCGGGCCGAGCTCGCCACGGCCGCCTGGGACCTCACGTCCGCCGAGGCCCGGCTGCTCGCCCGGTTCCGCGCCGCCCCGAGCGTCGGGCCGCCCCGGCTCGGCGCGGTGGCGGCGGCGATCGGCCCGGTCACCCGCACCGGCCTCGACGACGTCTACTACCTGCCCTGGAGCACCGCCCGCGCCCGCGAGCTCACCCGGGCGTGCGTCCCGGTCGTCCGCGGCGACGACGTGGCCGAGTACGCGCTGGCCGTGCGCGCATGGGCGTACTTCCCCTACGACGCCCATGGCCGGCGGCGCGAGCCGGACGAGGTGGAGCTGCGCTTCCTCGAGCCGTACCGGACCCTGCTGCGCCGGCGCGCCGAGGCGGGGGAGACCCCGGAGCAGCGCGGGCTGCGCTGGTTCGACCACGCCGTCTTCTTCCCGGAGCGCTTCGTCGCCCGCCGCTCGCTGGTCTTCGCCCCGGGCCACCCGGAGCGCGGCTTCGCTCTCGACCGCGGCGGCAAGCTCGTCGACGCCACGGCTGGCGTCCTGCAGCTGCTGCCGGGCGCCGTCGAGGAGGACTACCTGCGCCTGCTCGGCCTGCTGAACAGCTCGACCGTCGCCTGGTGGCGCAACCGGGCGCCGCACCCGGACGACGCGGCCCGGCTGGCCGACCTGCCACTTCCGGCCGACTACCCGCTGGAGCTGGCCCGCGAGCTCGACCGGCTGGCCCACCGGCGGGCGGCGGCCAGCCCGGTCACCGTCCTCGCCGAGCAGGGCGGCGACGCCGGGGCGCTGGCGGCGGCCAGGGCCGAGTGGACGTCGCTGCGCGCCCGGATGGCCGCCATGCAGGAGGAGCTGGACTGGCAGGTCTACCAGCACTACGGGCTGCTCGGCGGAGCCGCCGGGCTGGTCGCGCCGCCCGGCGGGCTGGCAGGCGTGCCCGGGATCGAGCCGGGCGAGCGGGCGTTCGAGCTCGCCGCGGCCGGCCGCGAACCGCCCGGACACTGGCCGGCGGACCACCGCGCGCTGGTCGCCCGCCGCATCGCCGTCCTGCGCGCCGACCCCGCGATCGCGCTGATCGAGCAGGCCGAGCACAAGCGGAGCTGGCCGCCGGCCACCGGGGAGGACTTCGACGCGCTCGCGGCCCAGGCCATGCGCGAGTGGCTGCTCGACCGCTGCGCGCAGCGCGGCCTGTGGTTCCACGAGGTCGACGGGCAGGAGCGGCCCCGGCTGCGCGCGGTCGACGAGCTCGCCGACCAGCTCGCGGCCGACACCGACGTGGCGGCCGTCGCCGGCTGCTACCGCCCGGGCGTGCCGGCCGCGGACGTGCTTGCCGAGCTGCTGCGGGCCGAGCATGTCCCGGCGCCGGCCGCGCTGCGGCTCACCGAGTCGGGGCTGGCGAAGCTCGCGGCGTGGGAGCAGGTGTGGGACTGCCAGCGCGCCGAGGACGGCGAGCCGCTGGCGTCCGCGCGGCTGGCGATCCGCGCGGCGACGCCAACCCCGCCGCTCTATCTGGCCGACGACTTCCGCCGTCCCGGCTACTGGCAGGCCCGCGGCCCGCTCGACGCCCCGCGGGAGCGGTTCACCTCCTGGCCCGGCGCCGACGGGCCGCTGCTCGGCTGGGCCGGCTGGGACCGGGCGGAGCAGGCCGAGGCCGTGCGCGCGCTGCTCACCGGCGACGGCGAGGGCTGGCACCCCTACCAGCCGCTGCCGGTGCTGGCCGGGCTGCGCGAGCTGCTGGCCGGGCTTCGCCGCTGGCACGACGGCGCCGCCACCGCCAGCCTCGCCACTACCCTGGCGGAGGCGCTGGCCCGCCACCATCTGACCGACGCGGACCTCACCGCCTGGCGCCCCAGCGACGCGACGGGAGAGGACTGATCCCATGGCCGACACCCCGACGCCGGCACCGGTGCCCGTGCCCCGCCGCGTCGCGAAGACCGCCGCCGCTCGCGGGCTGGGCGACCCGGTCGCCGCCAGCAGGCGGTCGAACCCGCTGGGGAACACGGTCATCCTGGCCGCCCTGGCCGTCGTCTGCTTCGGCCTCGCCGCGCTGTGCGGGCTGCTCGGCGCGCGCGGCCTGAGCTTCGCGCTCACCTTCGGCGGGGCGCTGGCCACCGTCGTCGTGCTCACCAACCTGCGCGGCGTCACCCGCGCCTACCTGTTCACCGGCGGCCTCGTGGTCAACAGCACCGGGATCCTGCGCTGCGCGCACTGGCGCGACATCAACCGCCTGGTGTTCTGGCGCGCGGCCGGGCCGACCACCGACGAGCCCGGCAGGCTGCTCGGGGTCTACGTGCTGTCGTCGAACCGCCGCCGGCTGTTCGTCGACCTGGCCGCCCAGAGCGACGACCATTTGTTCACGAAGGACCTGCGCACCTATGCCAGGACCGCCGGCGTCCCCGTCGTCGATGGCGGCCCGCACTACGGCGAGCTGCGCCCCTGACCCGGCCCGGCGTGCTGCCCAGGCGGCTCGTTTCGACTTAGTGTGGCTCGTCGGGGAGCGACCGCTCGATCAGCTCCTGGAGGTTCACGCGCTCGTTCGTGACGAGCGTTTCATACACGGCGCGCATGCGAACGCCGAAGCCGTTGACCGGCCCGTTGAGCGTGAGCCGGGCGCGCATGGCCGCGCGGGTCGCTGGATGATCAGGGAGCTCCAGGTTGAGCTGCTCGAACTGGGCCAGTCCGTCGAAGCTCATCTCGAGGCTGGCCAGCGGGCTGAAATTGCCTGTGGCGAACAACGCGAACTTGAGCGCGTTCAGCGCGCGAGCCAGCGAACCACCGTCGACGGTTGCCCTCGGCCCGTCCATCTCGATGATCCGAGTGATGCCCTCCCGCAGCGCCGCGTCGACCTTGTCGTACTGAACAGGTTCGGTGGCGGACATCACGGTGGCGTGCCAGAACCGCGTCTCCTGGGCGGCCAGCTCGCCTTCGCGGTCCCCGGGGCGGATGAACGGCTCGAGGTCGAGCGCCCCCATGCCGAGCGCCACCGCGATCAGCCGAAACCCCTGCTCTCCGCTCCCGTAGAGCATCGACAACATCTCCGCCGTGCCAAGGAACGTCTCCGTCGCGGAGCGGAGGTAGGGCCATCTCGCGCTGTTGATCAGCCGAAGCTTGCCGGCTGCGTCCAGTTCCGTCAGCGGCTTCAGCTCCTTCGAGAGGCTCAGGACCACATTCAGCGCCCCGATGAACATCTCGTTGGACGGCAGGACCAGCTGCCCGGAGCTCCTGCCCTCGACGAAGACAGCGCACCGGGCGGCCGTCAGCAGGAGAGGTGTGGCCAGGTCCAGCTCGTCGGCGGCGAACGCCGTGCCGCCGCTCGAGAAGAGCGCGTTCGGCACGGTGGGCGTCATCGACCTGTGCCGGTCGACATAATTTCGCGCCGCCGGAACGAGCTCGTTCAGCGCCAGCGTGCAGGCGCTGTCGCGCAGCCCCGACGCGAGGCGCTCGGAAACGCGAACCGCGAGGTCCTCCAGAACAGCGAGCGCCAAAGGGTCAACCGATGGCCTGGGGGGCGGCCCCGGGTAGGTCATTCCAGTACTCTCGCGGATCAACGGCCCTGCGGCAAGGCAGGCCGGCGAATTTGCGGGGGGAAATCCGAGCCGCCGCGGGTGCTTTCAGCGCCCGCGGCCGCCGTGCGCTGTGCCGGCGCCGTCCCCGCCACCCGTCGGGGTTTCGCCGGTGGCGCCGACGGCCGTGGCCGCGACGGTGCCGATGTCGGGCGCGGCGACGGGTGCCGGCTGGGGCGCGGTGGCCGGCGCGTCCCGGCGCTGGTCGAAGCGCAGCCGGACCGCGTACAGCCCGTCGGCCTCGACGACGCACTGGCGGGCGCCGAACGCGCTGCGCAGGACCTCGGTCTCGGCCATCCAGCGCGTCACCGACTGCCCCGGCAGCAGCGCGACCCGCAGGGTGTCGATGCCGCGGCGGGAGCGGATGGCGCGGATCCTGGGCACGTCGTCGGTCTCGATCGCGCGCACGCCGTTCGACAGCGCGTGGTGGCGGACCAGCCCGGCCCGCTGGGTCGCCCGCCGCCACCGCAGCCGGTAGAAGAACGGCGCGCGCACCTGCAGCCACAGCCGCCGCGCCGCCCGGTGGAACGACGCCGGATGCCACGTCCGCCAGCCGGCCGCGGCGAGCCCCAGCACGGCCAGCAGGCTGGCGAGCCCCAGCAGCCCGAACCGGTCGGCGACCAGCCCCGCGGCCGCGGCGAGGGCCGCCATCACCGGGTGCCGGTAGACGATCCGGGCCAGCCACCTCAGCAGCCACACCAGGATCCCCACCGGGAACAGCCACAGCGGCGTGACCGTGGCCTCCTGCTCGCCTCCCCACGGGCGCGGTTTCTGAGGAGTGCCGTCGTCTTCGAGCTCTGGCATTGCCATCACCTGCTTCCCCGATCGGAAAGCACTGACGGACGATGGGTGCCAGGCGGGAGGGGGGGGCGGGCGGGGCGGCGTTCGGGGCCGGCCGCGCCGTCGCGGGCGCGCGACCAGGCCGACCAGAGCTCGGCGTAGCGGCCGCCCCGGGCGGCCAGGTCGGCGTGGCTGCCGCGCTCGACGATCCGGCCGGCATCCAGCAGCACGACCTGGTCGGCGCCGGTCACCTGGGTGAGCCGGTGGGCGACGACGACGGCGGTCCGCCCGGCCAGCGCGCTCGCCGCGGCGGCCTCCAGGACCCGGGCACCGGCGCTGCCGGCCTCGGCGGTCGCCTCGTCGAGGATCGCGACCGGTGGGTCGGCCAGCACCAGCCGGGCGAGCGCCAGCTGCTGCGACTGGGTGGCGGTGAGCCGGTGGCCGCCCTCGCCGACGACCGTGGCCAGGCCCTCGGGCAGCGCCTCGGCCCAGCCGCGGGCGCCGACCGTCTCCAGCGCCGCCAGCAGCGCCGCGTCGTCGGCGTCCGGGCGGGCCAGGCGCAGGTCGTCGGCCAGCGGGCCGGCGAACACGTGCACCTCCTGGGTCACCAGCACCACCGGCCCGGCGACCGAGACCGAGCCGTCGGCCGGCTGGTGCACCCCGGCGATCAGCCTGGCGAGCGTGGTCTTGCCGGCGCCGCTCGCCCCGACGAGCGCCACCCGGGTGCCGGGCGGCACCCGGAGGTCGATGTCGCGCAGCACGTCGTGGCCGTCCACGTAGGCGTGCCGGAGCCCGCTGACCTCGACCGCCGCCCGCTCGCCTGCCGGGCGGGCCGCGGGCCGCCCCGCCGGCCCGGGAGCCTCGGCCGCCGGCTCGGTGGTGGCGGCCAGCTCGGCGACGCCGACGAGCCGGGACAGGCTCGCGGTGGCCTTCTGCGCCTCGTCGACCAGGCTCAGCGCGATGTTGATCGGGGTGAACAGGTTGTGGAAGTACAGCGCCGCGGTCGCGGTGGTGCCGATGGTCACCGCGTCCGCTCGCACCAGGTAGAAGCCGACGACGAGCACCGCCGCCAGCCCAACGAACTCGGCGACGTTGAGCTGGCCGAAGAACCGGGTCGACAGCCGCATCCCGGCGATGACCAGGTCGACGGCGGCCTGGGAGCGGGCCCGCACCCGGTCCAGGTGCGCCTCGCCCAGCCGGAACGCCCGCACCGTCGCCGCGCCGCCGACCGTGTCGACCAGCTGCTGCTGCTGTTCGCCGACGGCGACCCGCTGCCGGCGGTACAGCGGCACCGCGACGCGCAGGTACCAGCGGACCGTCCACGCCTGGATCGGCACCGCCAGCAGCGCGGCCAGCAGGAACCGCCAGTCCAGCACGGCGAGCCCGACCAGGGTGAGCAGGATCGTCAGCCCCGAGCGCGCCAGCGCCGGCAGCGCCTCCCGCGCGCCCTCGGCGACCGCCGCGACGTCGTTGGTGACCCGCGACGTGAGGTCGCCGGAGCCGGCCGCCTCGACCCGCTCCAGCGGCAGGGCGAGCGCCCGCTCGACGAAGCGCTCCCGCAGCGTCGCGAGCACCCCCTCGCTGACCCGGGCGACCAGCGCCAGGCCCACCGCCGTCGCCACCGCCTGCACGGCGGCGAGCACCGCGAGCAGCACCACCGGCCAGGTCAGCGAGCTCGCCGGCCGCTGCTCGGTGACCAGGTCGACGATGTGGCCGAGCACCGGGGCGATGACGATGCCGGCGCCCGTGGCCGCGGTGACGATGAGCAGCGCCAGCGCCGTGAGCCCGACCCGTGGCCGCAGCAGCGCCCACACCGCCCGCCAGGTCTGGCTGGGGGTGGCGACCGGCAGCTCGCGGGCGGCCGCCGGCTGGCGCGGGCCCGCCGCGGGGGTCTCCTCGGCCGGGGTGGCCGACGCCGACGAGGTGGCTGTGGTCGTCACGCGAGCACCGCCGTCCGGTAGTCGGCGCGGTCGCGCGCCAGCTCGGTGTGGGTCGCCTCGGCTGCGACGGTCCCGTCGGCCAGCAGCACCACCCGGTCGGCGACGGCGAGCAGCGCCGGGCTCGTGGTCACCAGCAGGGTGGTCCGCCCGGCGCGCAGCGAGCGCAGCCCGGCGGCCACCCGCAGCTCGGTCACCGCGTCGACGGCGGTGGTCGGGTCGTGCAGGACCAGCACGGGCGGGTCGGCCGCGAGCGCGCGGGCGAGCGCGACCCGCTGGCGTTGCCCGCCCGACAGTGCCCGCCCGTGCTCGCTGACCTGCGTGGCCGCGCCGGCCGGCAGCGCCGCGCACACCTCGTCCGCCGCGGAGGCGGCCAGGACCCGGGCGAGCACGGCGGCGCGCCCGGCGGCGTCGTCGGCCGGCAGCGGGCAGGCGGCGAGCACGTTCTCCTCGACGGTGCCGGCGAACAGGTCGGCGTCGTGCGCCGCGACGAGGATTTTGGCCCGCACCGCCGCCGGGTCGAGCGTGCGCAGGTCGGCCCCGTCGAGCAGGACCTCACCGGCCGACGGGTCGACCTCCCGGCCGAGCAGCGCGAGCAGCGCGCTCGCCGCGGCCGGGTCCGCGGTCACGACCCCGACGACCTCCCCGGCGGCCACGGCAAGGTCCAGGCCGGCCAGCGGGCCGTGGCTGACCCCGCGCAGCGCCAGCGCGCCGTCCGGGCCGGTCCCGTCGGGCGCGGCCACGTCGGCCGGCTGCCCGGCCGGCTGCACGGGCACGGGCACGGCCGGCGGGGCGGCGAGCACCTCGGCGACCCGCGCCGCCGAGGCGCGGGCCAGCGCGAGCTCGCCGTTCGACCAGGCCAGGATCGACAGCGGGGCCAGCTGGAACTGGGCCAGGCCGACCGCGGCTACCAGCTCGCCGACGCTGATCTGTCCGGACATCGCGAGCCGGGCGGCGACCAGCGCGACGATGGTGATGTAGACGCCGGTCAGGCCCAGCAGCCCACCGAAGTTCCAGCCCTTGGCCGTCGCCGCGCGCACCGTGGCGCCGAGCGCGTCCTGGCTGGTCCGCCGGTAGCGGGCGACCGCGGCCGGCTCGGCCCGCAGGCCCTTGAGCACCCGCAGCCCGGCGACCAGGTCGGCGGCCACGCCGGAGGCGCGGGCGGCCCGCTCCTGCTCGGCGGCGGCGCGGCGCTCCAGCGGGATGCCCAGCAGCTGCCCGCCGATGATCAGCGGGAGCATCGCCAGCAGCACGGTCACCCCGAGCGTGGTGCTCATCTGGAACAGCGCAACGCTGGTGACGACCAGCCCGGCCAGGGCAGCGGCCGCGGTCGGGACCACCCGGTTGACCGCGCCGACCCGCCTGGCGTCGCTGGTCGCGATGCTGACGAGCTCACCGGGCAGCCGGCCGTCCGTCGCCCCGCCGGCCGGGGCGAGCACCCGCGCGGTCAGCGCGAGCCGCACCTCGTGCGCGGCGTGCTCGCTCGCGGCCTCGCCGAGCCGGGCGGCGAACCGATAACTCAGCGAGAGCACGACGAACGTGGCGGCGAGCACCGCGAGCCAGCCGAGCAGGGCGCTCCCGGAGCCGGTGGCGACCGCGCGGTCGATGACCACGCCGATGATGATCGGCACCGCCGCCTCGCCGCCCTGGTAGCTGATCCCGAGCAGCGACGCCCCGACGAGCCGTCCGCGCTGGCCGGCGATCGCGCCCGACAGCAGCTGCTGGCCGGTCGGCCCGCCCGGCGCTGGCGTAGCCGGGGGCGGGACCGTGCCGGTCGCCGTTGCCGTTGCCCTTGCTGTTGCCGTTGCTGTTGCCGTGGCCGTCGGGCTCGGGGCATCGCCGCCGTCGTCCACCGGATCCACCGGGCACCCCTCCGCTGGTCGTGACTCCGGCCGGCGCTGGGCCGAGTCGGCAGGGGTGAGGTTAACCTAAGTCGCAGGTCACGGGCGGAATCCGACAAATCCGCTGGTCCGGGGTGATGTGGTAAGCATGGAGGCCGGCATCAGGTAAGCCTCCCCTTACCGATCCGCGGATCGCGGGAGCGGCAGGGGCGGGGCGCCCATGCCACCGGCATCCGCGTCCGTGCGATCCGACCCGAGGGGTGCTCCCGCATGCGTGTGGCCATGTTCGGCTTCCAGACCTGGGGGCACCGCACCCTGCAGGCGCTGCTCGACTCACCGCACGAGGTGACCCTCGTCGTCACCCACCCGGCCAGTGACCAGCCATACGAGCGGATCTGGTCCGACTCCGTCGCCGAGCTCGCCGAGGCCAGCGGCGTCCCGGTGGCGATCCGCAGCACCCCGGACGACGACGAGCTCATGGACCTGCTCAAGGCGGCCGACCCGGACATCATCGTCGCCACCAACTGGCGGACCTGGATCCCGCCGAGGATCTTCAACCTGCCGCGGCGCGGGACGCTGAACGTCCATGACTCGCTGCTGCCCGCCTACGCCGGCTTCTCCCCGCTGATCTGGGCCCTGATCAACGGTGAGAAGGAGGTGGGGGTCACCGCGCACATGATGGACGAGACGCTCGACGCCGGCGACATCGTCGCGCAGCGCGCCGTCCCGGTCGGCCCGCGCGACACCGCGACCGACCTGTTCCACAGGACGCTCGAGCTGTTCGGCCCGATCACCCTCGACGCCCTGGCGCAGATCGAGTCCGGCCGCACCGACTGGGTGCAGCAGGACCGGTCGAAGGCGAGCTTCTTCCACCGCCGCTCCGTCGAGGACAGCCTGATCGACTGGAACTGGACCGCCGAGGAGCTCGACCGCTTCGTCCGCGCGCTGTCCGACCCCTACCCGAACGCGTACACCTACCGCGGCACCGAGCGCGTCCGCATCCTGGATGCCGAGGTCAGCAAGGGCATCTACGGCGGAACGCCCGGCCGGGTCTTCATCCGGGAGGGCGACGGCGTGGTCATCGTCGCCGGCGCCGAGGCGCGCCGCGGCCGCAGCCACGGGCTGCTGGTCAAGAAGGTCCGGCTCGACGACGGCACGGAGCTGGCGGCCACCGACTACTTCACCCGCATGGGCGGCTACCTCACCCGCGAGCCGCGCTCCTCCTGATCCCCGCGCGCCAGGCCCCCGGAAAGCGGCGGGCGCGGCGTCGGCCCCGGCGGCCCGTCGGGGTCAGTCGCGCCGTGCCGGCGGGGCGAAGCCCAGCTCCCGCAGGGCCTTGCGGTAGGCGACGCCAAGGGCGTCGAAGCCGCGGTGCACCTCGGGGGCGGCGAAGACCCGGGCCGGTCGCTGGGACTCGACGACGGCCTTGTCCGGTGCCCAGATCCGGTCCTCGACCGCCTGTAGCGACGCGCCGTCGACCGGGCCGTCCCCGTAGCGGGCCGGGTCGTAGGCGCCGACCCAGAACAGCCGCAGCGTGGTCGCCGACGTCGGGGCGCAGACCGAGAACAGCACGCTGTCCGGCCCGATCGCGTTGCCCAGCCAGACCGCGAACGGCAGCTCGATCCGGTAGCGGAAGAACGTCTCGCCGACCGGGCGGCGCCCGTCCGGCCCCGGCTCGGCGACCGGGTCCAGCGACGGGTAGCGGTAGTCGCACTCGATCGTCCACGCGGTCCGCCGCACCGGGTACGGGTCGACGGCCAGCACGTCGCCGTTGCCGAACGTGTCCGTGTGCAGGACCGAGAAGTGGCCGATGTCGCAGAAGTTCTCGACCTGGCGGGCTGCCTGGCCGTTCCAGTCCTGGACCGTGCCGACGTAGCACGGCCAGCCGGCGTCCTCGACCTCGGGGAACCGCGGCCGCGGCCGGGCCTCGTGCGCCTCGTCCACCAGGCACGCCCAGACCAGCCCGGCGGCCTCGGTGACCCGCACCGACCGGACCGCGATGAAGTCCGGGATGTGCTGGCCGGGCTGCTGCGGGATGTCCACGCAGCGCCCGGCGGCGTCGAAGGCCCAGGAGTGGTACGGGCAGCGCAGCAGCCCGGCGTCGTCGACCTGGCCGTCCGACAGCGGCACGCCGCGGTGCGGGCAGCGGTCGACCAGCGCCGCGACCTGCCCGGACGGGTGTTCGGGCGTGGCCGGGCGGCGCCACAGCACCAGCGGGACGTCGAGCAGGACCGCCCTGACCGGGGCCACGCCGACATCGGCCGACCGGGCGACGGGGTGCCAGTAGCGGGCCGATGCGGCGAGGAAGGCGGCGTCGAGCTCGGCGTCGGTGGCCGGGGCCGGTCCTGGCGCGGCGGCCGGGGCAGTGCCGGCGGCGTCGAGCAGGTCAGCGAGCGGGGCGGGGTCGACGACGGTCATGGCTCGCGACGCTAGGACGCCCGCGTTGCGGCGATGTTTCGCCTGGTAGGCGCGCTTGCCGTCGGCCAGGCCAGGCTGGTTGGCCGACCAGGCTGGCCTGGCCGGGTAGCCGGGGCGTGCGGGGTGGAAATTCTGTCGGAGGTGGCCGTCATCATGGCGGCATGACGTCGGAGACAGCCACGCTCACCCGGTCGGAGCTCGAGGACCGGATGGCGAGCTACCGCGCCGAGCTCACCGGCTACTGCTACCGGTTGCTCGGGTCACCGTTCGAGGCCGAGGACGCGGTCCAGGAGACCATGGTCCGTGCCTGGCGCAGCCTCGACCGGTTCGAGGGCCGGGCCGCGCTGCGGACGTGGCTCTACCGGATCGCGACGAACGTCTGCACGGACCTCGCGGCCGGGCGGGCGCGGCGGGCGCGGCCGATGGACCTGTCCGGGCCGTCGGCGCCATCCGACGGGCTGCCGGCGCCGCTGCCCGAGTCGACCTGGGTGCTGCCGGCGCCGGACGGGGCGCTGCTGGCGGGCGCCGCCGGCGGGGGCGGCGCGGCCGATCCGGCGGAGCTCACGGTCGCCAGGGAGTCGGTCCGGCTCGCTCTCATCGTCGCGCTGCAGCGGCTCGCCCCGCGCCAGCGGGCCGTGCTGATCCTGCGGGAGGTGCTGGGCTGGTCGGCCGCCGAGACCGCCGAGCTGCTCGAGACCTCGGTCGCCGCGGTGAACAGCGCCCTGCAGCGGGCCCGCGCCACCCTCGCCGCCGCCCAGCCGGCCGAGACCGACCCGCTGCTGCCCACGGACGACGACCAGAAGGAGCTGCTCGCCCGGTACGTCGAGGCGTTCGAGAGCTACGACATGGAGGCGCTCACCGCGCTGCTGCACGAGGACGCGACGATGACCATGCCGCCGCTGGACCTCTGGCTGCGCGGGCCGCAGGACATCGTCGAGTTCATGCTCGGCCCTGGCCGCGCCTGCGAGAACTCCAGGCTGGTCCCGACGTCGGCCAACGGCATGCCGGCCTTCGGCCACTACAAGCTCGTCCCGCCCGAGGGCGCCCAGGAGTACCTCGGCATGGTCGGCATGGTCACCGGCGAGCCGCCGGCCGTCCCGGAGCAGGACGGCGAGTCCTGGCTGGAGGAGCCGGCCTACCTGCCGTGGTCGCTGATCGTGCTGGAGCTGTCCGAGGGCCGGATCGCCGGCCTCAACCACTTCCTGAACACCGCCCGGCTCTTCCCGCTGTTCGGCCTGCCGGAGCAGGTGTCGGCCTAGCACGCGGCCCGCCGGCGGTGGCCCTCCTCAGCCGCCGCCAGCGGTGCCCGGCCGGCAGGCGCTGGCCCGGGGGAGCAGGGGCAGCACCGCGCCCAGGCCGGTGATCACGAGCAGGTCGAGGAGCGCCGGGCCCGCCCCGGCCAGCAGCAGCTCGTGGCCGTGGCGGCGGGCCGTCAGTCGCAGCCGGGCCAGCGCCTCGACCGTGACCATGGTCGGGTCCCGGGCCCCGCTGACGTCACACACCACCGTCGCCGCCGGCGGTGCCGCCGCCAGCGCGAGCGCGAGCTGCCGGCACAGCTCGGGGATCTGCTCCCGGTCCCGGACCGCGCCGAGCGTCCAGCCCAGCTGTTTCGGCCCCTCGTCCACGCGTGGGTCCACGCCAGTACTGACTCGTCCGCGCAGGGCGAGTCATCGGTTGCGCGGCGCGGTCGTGCGGCGACGGACCGAGAACCGCTGCCGGCGGGCGGGTGTGCCCCTCAGCGACGGCGGTGATACTCGCGTTGAAGAAGCGCTGTAGCGAATCGTGATGGCGCGGGTGACTATGCGAGGGAGTCGCTACGGAGAGCGGTCATGTGACCACGGACAGGGTGATCCGGAGGGCGGCTGCCGTGGCAGCGGTTCTGGTCGTCTTCGCTGCCATCGCGGCGGCGCTGCCCTCCGGTCGGACCCAGATGATCGTCCAGGGTGTCTCCCTGGCCGCGGCGAACGTCGCGGCGGTGGCGATCGCCGCGGTGGGGGTGGCGCGTACCCGCGGCGCCGACCGCCGGTGGCGGCTGGCGGTGGGGGTGGTCCTGCTGTCCTGCCTGGCCGGGGCGGTGGAGTGGATCGCCCACTACCCGCTGCTGAAACTGCCGAAGGTGAGTCTCACCCCGCTGCACCTGCTCTACCTGCCGGTGCTGCTCCTCATCGTGTGGGGGCTGCTGCTCATCCCGGCCAGCCGGGACGCCAGCCGTGGCCCGCCCGGCGTCGACGGCGCGCAGCAACGCCACTCCACGCTCCTCATCGCCCTGGACGCGCTGGTGATCGTGACGTCCATGCTGCTGATCTCGTGGGTCGGCGCGCTGCAGGAGGTCGCCCAGGGCCACCTGACGGACCAGCAGATCGTGACCGGTCTCACGTTCCCGCTGTCGGGCATCCTGGGCCTGACGGTCCTGCTGCTGCGGGTGACCTTCCGCCCGCCGCGCAACGTCGCCTCCGTGGCGGCGATCGCTGCCGGGCTGATCGCGCTGTCCGCGCCGACCATGGCGTTGCTGCCGCTGGCAGTGAGCGGCGAGGCCCCGCTGGAGTCGACCGCGCGGTACTGGACGGGTCTGGCCGTCGGCCCGTTGCTCGTGGCGCTGGGGCTCGCCGTGCCGGACCGCCAGCCGGCCGTCCAGCCGGCTTCGGGCGCGGAGGGCGACCCGCTGGCACACCCGCTGCTGGGTGTCGGCCGGACCCGGGTCCAGGCCTACCTGCCGTACCTGCCGCTCGCGGTCGCCTCCGTGATGATCCTCGTCCTGGCCGCCCGGGGCCAGGCGCTGGGCGGGGTGACGCTCTTCCTGGCCCTGGGCCTGGCCGCGCTGGTCACGGTCCGCCAGCTGATCATGGTGGCGCAGAACACCCGGCTGGTCGCCAGCGTGCAGGCCGCCCAGGGCTGGCTGCGCCACCAGGCGTTCCACGACGCGCTCACCGGGCTGCCCAACCGGGCGCTGTTCACCCGCGAGCTGGACCGGGTGGCCCGGGCGCACCAGAGCGACGGCCGGCCCGTCATCGTCCTGTTCTGCGACCTCGACGACTTCAAGATCAT
>JADGHD010000074.1 GCA_019689615.1 Frankia sp.
CCCGCACTCCCCCCGCCCCCCGCCGGGGGGCCCCGCCCGCGCCCCCCCCCCCCCCCCCCCCCCCCCCCCCCCAGGGCGAGCGGCCCGGCAGGGACCCGGAAATCATGTGGATTGGGCTGCTCAGCGTGGACGGGATGCTCGGTGACGTCCACTCGCTGAAGGAGAAGCGGTCGCTCGTGCGACCGGTCGTGGCCGAGCTTCGCCGGCGGTTCCCGGTGAGCGCGGCCGAGGTGGACCATCACGACCTGTACCGACGGGTGAAGATCGGTATCTCGGTCGTCGCCGCCGACCGCGGGTTCTGCGTGGACGTGCTCGACGGCTGCGAGCGCCTGCTCGCCGAGCGCCCCGAGCTGGAGCTGCTGGAGTCCCGCCGACGGCTGTTGGCGGAGGACGACCTCGACGAGACACCAGCCCAGGCCTGGACGCAGGCCTGACCGGCATGGAGGTGTGAACGATGGCTGACCCCGCCCGCGCGCGCCGGCTGGCGGTGCGTGTCCGCGAGGTCGTCGCCGCCACGCTCGAGCGGGGCGTCAAGGATCCCCGGCTGGGGATGGTGACCATCACGGACGCCCGGGTGACCCCGGACCTGCTCGAGGCCACGATCTTCTACACCGTCTACGGCGACGACGAGGCAAGGGCGGCGTCCGCGGCGGCGCTGGAGTCGGCCAAGGGCCTGCTGCGCTCCCAGGTGGGCAGGGCGACCGGGGTGAAGTCCACGCCGACGCTGACGTTCGTGCACGACCGGCTCCCGGACGACGCCCGCCACCTCGAGGACCTGCTCGCGGTGGCCCGGGCGCGCGACGCCGAGCTCGCCGCCGCCCGCGAGGGCGCCCGCCCGGCCGGCGACCCCGACCCGTACCGCCGGCCCCGGACCAGGGACGACGACGAGGACGACGACGAGCTGGCCGAGCTCGACGAGCCGGGCGGCGCGGAGCGCGCCGGGTGAGCGGCCCGGCGGCGGCAGCGGGGGCTGGAGCGCGGGCCGCGGCCGGGCCTGCGCCCCAGCCGGCGGCCGTGCCGGACGGGCTGGTCGTGCTGGACAAGCCGGGCGGGTGGACGTCGCACGACGTCGTCGCCCGGGCCAGGCGCGTCCTGCGGGTCCGCCGGATCGGGCACGCCGGCACCCTCGACCCGATGGCCACCGGCGTGCTGCTGCTCGGCGTCGGCCGGGCCACCCGGCTGCTCGGCCACCTGGCGCTGGCGGAGAAGGAGTACGAGGCGGTCATCCGGCTGGGCGTGAGCACCCTCACCGACGACGCCGAGGGCGAGGTGGTCGCGACCCGGCCGGTGGACGCCCCGCCCGAGCGGCTGGCGGTGGCGATGGCGGCGCTGACCGGCGAGATCGACCAGGTCCCTGCGGCGGTCAGCGCGGTCAAGGTGGACGGCCGGCGCGCCTACGCCCGGGTCCGGGCCGGCGAGCAGGTGGAGCTGGCGCCGCGGCGGGTCACCGTGCACGCCTTCGAGCTGCGCGAGCGGCGCGACCCGGCGACCGGGCAGCCCGACCCGGCCGGCAGCGACCTGGCCGTGCGGGTGGCCTGCTCCAGCGGCACCTACGTCCGGGCGCTCGCCCGCGACCTCGGCGAGGCCCTGGGCTGCGGCGGGCACCTGACCAGCCTGCGGCGCACCCGTGTCGGCCCGTTCCGCGTCGAGGACGCGATGACCCTGGAGGAGTTCGCCGAGCGCGGCCCGGCCGCCATCACCCCGCTCACGCGGGCGGTCGCCCGCGCGTTCCCGGCCAGGCAGGTGGACGCCGTGGGTGCGAGGGCGGTCGCGCACGGGCGGCGGCTGCCGGCCGTCGGGCTGCCCGGGCCGTACGGCGTCTTCGGCCCGGACGGGGCCGTGCTGGCGCTGGCGCAGGAGCGGGGCGGCCAGGCCCACCCGGTCGTCGTCTTCGCCCCGGCCTGACCGCCGTCCCGGCCCCGCCCGGAATGGCGCGGCAGTGACCCGCGGCACAGTCTGCGTCAGATCGGGCGGGTAGCCGCGATGTCCTAGGCTGCTGACGTGCGATGGTGGCGAGGGCTGGAGAACACGCCGGACGACTGGCGCGGCGGGGTCGTCACGATCGGCTTCTTCGACGGCGTGCACCTCGGGCATCGGCGGATCATCCGGCGGGCGGTCGAGCGTGCCCGTGGCAGCGGGCAGCAGGTGCTCGTGCTCACGTTCGACCCGCACCCGGCGGAGGTGCTGCGCCCGGGCTCGCACCCGGCGCTGCTGACCACGCTGGAGTTCAAGGCGGAGCTGCTCGCGGCGCTGGGCGTGGACGCGCTGTGCGTGCAGCCGTTCACGCTGGAGTTCAGCCGGGTCACCGCCGACGAGTTCGCCGCCAAGATCCTCGCGGAGACGCTGCGCGCCCGCGTCGTCGTGGTCGGGGAGAACTTCACCTACGGGCACCGGGCGCTGGGCACGCTGCAGACGCTGGTCCGCTCCGGCGCCGAGCACGGGTTCGAGGTCGAGGGCGTGGGCCTGCTCGACGAGGAGACCGCGGCCGAGCTCGCCGCCGTGGGCGGGGACCCGGCGCGCGTCGCCCACGCCGCCGGCGCGGCCACGGTGGCCGGCGGGCGGGCCGGGACCGCGACGGTGATGTCGTCCACGCACATCCGGGCGCAGGTCGCCGCGGGGGACGTGGCCGCGGCCGCCCGTGGGCTCGGCCGGCTGCACCGGGTCGAGGGGGTCGTGGTGCACGGCGACGCCCGCGGTCGCACCATCGGCTACCCGACAGCGAACCTGGAGGTCACCCCGTGGGCGGCGATCCCGGCGGACGGGGTGTACGCCGGCTACGCCTGCTGGGAGGGGCACCGCCAGCCGGCCGCGATCTCGATCGGCACCAATCCGACGTTCGCCGGCAAGGAACGCCGGGTAGAGGCGTATCTGCTGGACTTCGACGGTGACCTCTACGACAAGTACATGGCCTTCGAGTTCGTGACCCTGCTCCGTCCTACTCTTAAGTTCGGTTCCGTCGAGGAGCTGGTCTCCCAGATGGCCCTCGACGTCGAAGCGACGCGGACGGCCACCGCGCCCGCCGCCGGGTAGGCGCGCCGGGCCGACCGGGGCCCCGCTCGGCCCGCCCGGTTGGCGGTCGCGCCGCCGCGGGACGGGCACGCGGCGGGCCCGAGTTGGCCGCGCCCGCAGATCGGCTTCTCTGGGTTGATAGGCTTCGAGGTCAGACGGGACCGGTGTGCCTTGCCAAGCCCGAGTGAGGAAGACCTCGGGCCACCGGCCCGCATGACGAGACGAGGTGGAGCGTGCCGCTGGCGCCAGACGTGAAGCAGAAGATCATGGCTGAATACGCGACGGTGGAGCGTGACACCGGCTCGCCCGAGGTGCAGGTGGCGATGCTGACCCGCCGGATCAGCGACCTGACCGAGCACCTGAAGGTCCACAAGCACGACCACCACAGCCGCCGCGGCCTGCTTCTGCTGGTCGGGCGGCGTCGACGGTTGCTGAACTACCTGCAGAAGAAGGACATCAACCGGTATCGGGCCCTGATCGAACGGCTGGGCCTGCGCCGGTAGGAGGCAGAGGGAGCGGACCGCTGGGGCCGCTCCCTCTGACGCATCTCGGGCGTGTCGGACACGCCCACGACCGGCCCTCGGCCGCGCGATCACGACGCTCTCGCGCGACCGGCGGCCAAGAGCTAACCGCGCCGGAGCCCGAGAGCCCGGCGCGGCGGAGGACCTGACCTGGTCCGTGGCGGCGTGAGCCGCCGGTCCTCGGTCGTGACCTCCGGGCGGGCCGCCAGCGCCGCGACTTCCAGCCCGGGTGCCACGACTGAGCACCGGCATCCCTTCGCCCAGGACCGGGCAGGCGAAGAGGATGGAGGAAGTATCCGTGGACGACTCGACAACGGCGACCGAGGCGGTCGTCACCACTCCGCTCGGTAACCGCACGATCCGATTCGAGACCGGCCGGCTCGCCCGCCAGGCGGCCGGTTCGGCTGTCGCCTACCTCGGCGACACGATGGTGCTCTCCGCGACGACCGTCAGCAAGCAGCCCAAGGAGAACCTCGACTTCTTCCCGCTGACCGTCGACGTCGAGGAGCGGCTGTACGCCGCCGGCCGGATCCCCGGCTCGTTCCCGCGCCGCGAGGGCCGGCCCAGCGAGGACGCGATCCTGACCTGCCGGCTGATCGACCGGCCGCTGCGCCCGTCGTTCGCCAAGGGCCTGCGCAACGAGATCCAGGTCGTGGCGACCGTGCTGTCGCTCGACCCGGACACCCTCTACGACGTGGTCGCGATCAACGCGGCCAGCGCCTCGACGATGCTCGCCGGCCTGCCGTTCAGCGGCCCGATCGGGGCCACCCGGGTCGGCTTCGTCGACGGCCAGTGGGTCGCCTTCCCGACGCACTCGGAGCTGGCCCGGGCGACGTTCGACATGGTCGTCGCCGGCCGGGTGCTGGAGGACGACTCGGATGTCGCGATCATGATGGTCGAGGCCGAGGCGACGCCGGAGACCATCGACCTGATGAACCAGGGCGTGCCCGCGCCGACCGAGGAGGTCGTCGCGTCGGGCCTGGAGGCGGCCAAGCCGGCGATCCGGGAGCTGTGCCGGGCCCAGCGCGAGCTCGCGGCGCTGGCGGGCAAGCCGCCGCGGGAGTACCCGATCTTCCTCGACTACACCGATGACGTGCTCGACGTGCTGGCCAACGCGGTCGGCGACGAGCTGGCGGCGGCGCTGCGGATCCCCAGCAAGCAGGAGCGGGAGAACGAGCTCGACCGGGTCAAGGCGCTCGCGGTGGAGAAGGTCGGCCCGCAGTTCGACGGCCGGGAGAAGGAGATCGCGGCGGCCTTCCGGGCGCTGACGAAGAAGCTGGTCCGGCAGCGGATCGTCCAGGAGGGCCTGCGGATCGACGGCCGGACGGCGACCGAGATCCGGGCGCTGTCCGCCGAGGTCGACTACGTGCCGCGGGTGCACGGCTCGGCGCTGTTCGAGCGGGGCGAGACCCAGATCCTCGGGGTCACCACGCTGGCGATGCTGCGGATGGAGCAGATCATCGACACGCTCAGCCCCGAGCGCACCAAGCGCTACATGCACAACTACAACTTCCCGCCGTACTCCACCGGCGAGGTCGGCCGCGTCGGCTCGCCGAAGCGGCGCGAGATCGGGCACGGCGCGCTCGCGGAGCGGGCGCTGCTGCCGGTGCTGCCCAGCCGTGAGGAGTTCCCGTACGCGATCCGGCAGGTCAGCGAGGCCCTCGGGTCGAACGGCTCGACCAGCATGGGCTCGGTGTGCGCGAGCACGCTGTCGCTGCTCAACGCGGGCGTGCCGCTCAAGGCGCCGGTCGCCGGCATCGCGATGGGCCTCATCCACGAGGGCGACCAGTACGTCACGCTGACCGACATCCTCGGCGCCGAGGACGCCTACGGCGACATGGACTTCAAGGTCGCCGGTACCCGGGACTTCGTCACCGCGCTGCAGCTGGACACCAAGCTCGACGGCATCCCGGCGGAGGTGCTGGCCGGTGCGCTGCAGCAGGCGCGGGCCGCGCGGCTGGCGATCCTGGACGTGATGGCCGAGGCCATCTCCGGCCCGGACGAGATGTCCGAGCACGCGCCGCGGGTGATCTCGGTGAAGATCCCCGTCGACAAGATCGGCGAGGTCATCGGCCCCAAGGGCAAGATGATCAACCAGATCCAGGCGGACAGCGGCGCCGAGATCACGGTCGAGGACGACGGCACGATCTACATCGGCGCGGTCGACGGCCCGTCCGCCGAGTCGGCGCGTGCCGCGATCAACGCGATCGCGAACCCGCAGATGCCCGAGGTCGGCGAGCGTTACCTCGGCACGATCGTGAAGATCACGAACTTCGGCGCCTTCGTCTCGCTCACCCCGGGCAAGGACGGGCTGCTGCACGTCAGCAAGCTCAAGCAGCTCGCGGGTGGCAAGCGGGTCGAGAAGGTCGAGGACGTGCTGGCCGTCGGCCAGAAGCTGCAGGTCGAGATCACCGAGATCGACAGCCGAGGCAAGATCAGCCTGTCCCCGGCGGTCGAGGAGACCGTCGCCGCAGGGCAGGCCTGACCCAGCCTGTCCCCCGCCTGGAACCGGTCCGCTCGGGCGGCCCAGCCGGCTCGGCCGGCGGGCCGTCGGCGCCGACGAGACCCCGATGGCGGCGCGCCCGCCGGGGACCCACGATGGTGGGATGACCCCGGCGGGCCGCCGCTGTTGCACCGTCTGACCGGCTCGCCGCCGGCTCAGGCAGCCCTCTCGACACGGATGCGACCAAGGTGATAGCGCTGTGACGCAGATGGACCTCATGGGGACGGGGACCGAGGTGAGCCGGGTGGTGTCGTTACTGGCCGGGCGGCCGACCGAGGAGCTGCTCGCCGGCACGGTGCGCCGCACCGTCCTGCCCGGCGGGCTTCGCGTGCTGACCGAGCACGTCCCGGGCGTGCGGTCGGCGGCGGTCGGCATCTGGGTGGGAGTCGGCTCGCGGGACGAGGACCCGCGCACCGCCGGGTGCTCGCACTTCCTGGAGCACCTGCTGTTCAAGGGGACGCCGAGGCGGGACGCGCTGGCCATCAGCGCCTCGGTCGAGGCCGTCGGCGGTGACCTCAACGCGTTCACCGCCAAGGAGTACACCTGCTACTACGCGCGGGTGCTCGACGAGGACCTGCCGATGGCGATCGACGTCGTCTGCGACATGGTCGCCAACTCGGTGATCAGCCCGGAGGACGTCGAGGCGGAACGTGGCGTGATCCTTGAGGAGATCGCCATGCACGAGGACGACCCAGGCGACGTCGTGCACGACGTGTTCGCCGAGGCGCTGCTCGGCACGACGGCGCTCGGCCGGCCGGTCCTCGGCACGATCGAGTCGATCGAGGGCCTGGACCGGGACACGATCTTCGACTACTACCGGTCCCGCTACACGGCGCCGTCGCTGGTCGTCGCGGTCGCCGGCAACATCGACCACGAGCGGACGCTGGCGATGGTCGCCGAGGCCTTCGCCGACCGGCTCACCGGCGACGCCGAGGCAGCGCGGCCGCGCGCCGGGACCTACGGCTACCCGGGCACGCCCGGTCTGCTGGTGTCCCGCCGGCCGACCGAGCAGGCCAACGTGGTGCTGGGGACCGCAGGGATGTCCCGGCGCGACCCGCGCCGGTTCGCGCTCGGCCTGCTGTCGACGGCGCTCGGCGGCGGGATGAGCTCGCGGCTGTTCCAGGAGGTCCGGGAGAAGCGGGGGCTGGCGTACTCGGTCTACTCGTTCGCCACCCACTTCGCCGACGCCGGCCTGTTCGGCCTGTACGCCGGCTGCGCCCCGAAGCGGGCCCGCGAGGTGCTGGAGATCTGCCGGGAGGAGGTGCACCGGGTCGCCGAGCACGGCATCGCCCCCGAGGAGCTGGCCAGGGCGCGCGGCCAGACCCGCGGCTCGCTGGTGCTGGGGCTGGAGGACACCGGATCGCGGATGAGCCGGCTCGGCAAGGGCGAGCTGGTCCACGGCGAGCTGCTGTCCGTCGACCAGGTGCTGGCCCGGGTCGACGCGGTGACACTGGAGGACGTCCAGGCCGTCGCCGCCGAGCTGGTCAGCCAGCCCTGGGGGCTCGGGGTGATCGGCCCGTACAAGAACGACAACGACTTCACCGGCCTGCTCTGAGCGGCAGGACGGGCGCCATCCCCGCGGTCCGGGCGGGCCGCCGACAACGAGGTCAACTGCATGATCAACGTGGGTGTGCTGGGCGCGCGCGGCCGGATGGGCGCGACCACCTGCGCCGCCGTCGAGGCGGCCGACGACCTGGCGCTGGTCGCGGCCGTCGACGTCGGCGACGACCGGTCCGCGCTGACCAAGGCCGACGTCGTCGTCGACTTCACCCATCCGGACGCGGTCCTGGACAACCTGCGCTGGTGCATCGAGAACCGGCTGCACGTCGTCGTCGGCACCACCGGGTTCGACGAGCAGCGCCTGGCGACCGTGCGGGGCTGGCTGGAGCACGCGCCCGGGGTGGGCGTGCTGATCGCGCCGAACTTCGGGATCGCGGCCGTGCTGATGATGCGGTTCGCCGCCCAGGCCGCCCGGTTCTTCGACTCGGTCGAGATCGTCGAGCTGCACCACCCGAACAAGGCGGACGCGCCCAGCGGCACCGCCCGGCGCACCGCGGAGCTGATCGCCGCGGCGCGCCGGGAGGCCGGCCGCTCGCCGGCCGGCCCGGACGCGACCACGTCGGCGCTGCCCGGCGCCCGGGGCGCGGCGGTCGACGGCATCCCGGTGCACGCGGTCCGGCTCGCCGGCCTGGTCGCCCACCAGGAGGTCCTGCTCGGCGGCTCCGGGGAGACGCTGACCATCCGGCACGACTCGCTCGACCGCACGTCGTTCATGCCCGGCGTGCTGCTCGCCGTCCGCCAGATCGCCAGCCGCCCCGGCCTCACCGTCGGGCTTGACCCGCTTCTGGACCTGTAGCCGCCGGCCCGGCCGGCTGGGACCCGGCCGGGACACGTCGGCCGGCCACCCGGCGTCGGGGAGACGCCCGGGATGCCGGCCGGAGGTCTGGACCGTCAGGCCGTCGGCGCGGCGCTCGGGACGTCGTCGCGCAGCCGCTCGCGGACGAGGCGGGTGACCTCCTCGCGCGGGCCGGTCGTCTGCTCGCCCGAGTCGAGGTTGCGGACCGTGACGGTGCCCTGGGCCCGGTCGTTCGGGCCGTAGATCACGCAGACCTTGGCCTCGCGGCGCGCGGCCTGGCGCAGCTGGGCCTTGAGGCCGCCGCTGGCGAGGTAGGTCTCGGCGCGGATGCCGTCGCGGCGCAGCGCGGTCGCGATCGACAGGGCGTCGGCCGCGTACGTCTCGTCCCAGCAGGTGACCAGGACCTCGATGGCCGGGGCTGCGGTGTCGGCCGCGTTCTCGAGCAGCAGGAGGATGCGCTCGAAGCCGATCGAGCCACCGCAGGCGGGCACGGCCTGGTCGCCGATGGTGCCCATGAGGCCGTCGTAGCGCCCGCCGGAGGCGATGCTCAGCGGCAGGCTCTGGTCGCCCTCGTAGAAGCACTCGAAGACGCAGCCGGTGTAGTAGTCGAGCCCGCGGGCGATGAACGGGTCGAAGACGATCCGGCCGGCCCGCAGGTTGGGCCGGACCAGCGTCTCGACGTCGCGGACCTCGGTGAGGGCAGCCCGGCCCTGCTCCGTCTCGGTCAGCCGCTCGCTGACGGCCGCGTCCGGGGCCGCGGACCGCTGGTCGGCCGTGACCTTCTCGATCGCGCCCGCCGGCACGCCGCGCTCGGCGAGCTCGGCGGCGACGGCGTCGATCCCGACCTTGTAGAGCTTGTCGATGCTGTTCAGGAACGACTTCTCCAGCTCGGCTGGAACGCCGTAGACCGACATCAGCGCCGACAGCACGCTCCGGGAGTTCAGGCGGAACGTGTACTCGGTGAGCCCGAGCCGGCGCAGGGCCTCGCCGAGCGCCAGGATGACCTCGGCGTCGGCCAGGGGCGACGCCGAACCGACGATGTCGACGTCGCACTGGTAGAACTCGCGGAAGCGGCCGCGGGCCGGGCGGTCCGCCCGCCACACCGGGCCGATCTGGTAGCGGCGCAGCGTCCCGGTCAGCACCTGCGGGTTGCCGGCGATGAACCGCGCCAGCGGCACCGTGAGGTCGTAGCGGAGCGCGAGGTCGGCCTCGCCGGTGGCCTCCTTGGCGCCCCGGCGCGCGATCTTGAAGATTAGTTTCTCGTCCTCGCCGTATTTCCCGGTCAGCACCTCCAGCCGTTCGAATGCGGGAGTTTCGAGGGGATCAAAGCCGAAACTCTCGAAGACCTCGGAGATGGTGCGGACGGCGGCCCCTCGACGTCTTACCTCTGCCCCGAAGAAGTCCCGGGTGCCGGAGGGGGGCGAGCCTTTGTCTTTCATCGGTCCACAGGTCCAAACGGTCGGTGACGTGCGTGCCGGCTCGGACGGGAGCGACACGGCGGTACTCTTGGACCTTACCAGTCGGCCGAACCCGGCTCGCCACCCGTTGTGACCGGCGTGCCGTGGCCACACGCCGGCGCGGCGCGGGGTTAGCGGATTCCGGCCGATGTTCCGCTCTCCGTTCGCGGCGCGGAGCCGGCGGAAATGATCCCGGTCCTTCGCCAGCACTCCGACAACTGATTTTTCTGGCCCGAATCCGGGTGGTGTGCGCTGGGCCGTCGCCGCGCGCAGCGGGCGGCCGCAATCCCGGGATGTGCCGCGCGCGGGTCACCGGGACGGCGGGGTAACGCCGCGCCCTGCCGTCGGGGCCGCGGGCGGCAGGGCGGTGGCTGTTTCCGCGGGGCGGGAATGTCGGGCAGACGACAGCCGCGCCGACCGGGCGAGGGCGAGCGGCAGCCTGGTTCCGGCGGCGGCGGCTCGGCTCGGCCGGCGGCTGCCGGCCGCGGCACCCGATCGCGCTGGTAGCGCGCTCGCCAGGGGATCGCGGCAGCCGCGGCCGGCCGCGTTGGTGGCCCGAATCGGCCGGACACGGCGGAAGTGCGCCGAAAGGGAGCCGGCAGCCCGTGGTGGTCCCGAAGCGGATAGGTTTTCTGCCGTGCGCGCACGACGAGGTGGTTCACCCGGCCTGTCCGCCGACAGCACCGTCTTCGGTATCGACCTCGGCACCACCTTCAGCTGCCTGGCCCGGGTCAACCCGGACGGCGACGCCGAGATCGTGCCGCTGCTTGACGGCTCGCCGACGCTCGCCAGCGTCGTGCTGTTCGTCGGCGCCGACGACTACATCACCGGGGAGACCGCCCGCCAGCTCGCCAGGGCCCGCCCGGAGGACGTCTGCTCGCTGGTCAAGCGGCGGATGGGGGATGGCAGCTTCCGGTTCGTGCCGGCCAGCGCGCCGCCGGGCACGGCCTGGTCGGCCCCGGCGATCAGCGGGCTGATCCTGTCTGCGCTGGTCTCGGACGCCGAGCTGACCGGCGGTGAGCCGGTCCAGGACGTGGTCATCACCGTGCCGGCCTACTTCGGCGACGAGGAGCGCCGGGCCACCGTGCTGGCCGGCGAGTACGCCGGGCTCAACGTCGTCGACGTGATCAACGAGCCGACCGCCGCCGCGCTGTCCTACGGGTTCGCCCGGTTCGAGGTCGGCAGCCGGCGCACGCTGGGCGGCCCGTCCACCCTCGACGAGGAGGTCGCCCTGGTCTACGACCTGGGCGGCGGCACGTTCGACGTGACGATCGTCGAGCTGGCCGACCGGCGGGTGTCGGTCGTCGCGATCGACGGGGACCACGAGCTCGGCGGCGCCGACTGGGACGAGAAGCTCGTGCTGCACCTGGCCGACAGGTTCGCCGCGGCCCACCCCGGCCTGCCCGCCCCGCTCGACGACGGCGAGGCGACGCAGGCGCTGCAGCTGGCGGCCGAGCGCGCCCGCCGCGAGCTCACCGACGTCACCACGACCAGCGTCACCATCGAGCACGCCGGCGCCAGCCTCACCGTCGAGATCACCCGGGACGAGCTGGAGCGGCTGACCGCCGGCCTGCTCGACCGGACCATGGTGCTCACCCACGCGGCGATCGACGCCGCCCGGGCCCGCGGGGTGCGCGCCATCGACCGGGTGCTGCTGGTCGGCGGTGCGTCCCGGATGCCGATGGTCGCCAGCCGGCTGCGCGAGGAGCTCGGCGTCCCGGTGGAGCTGAACGACCCGGACCTGGCCGTGGCCAAGGGCGCCGCGCTGTACGGGGAGAAGAAGGCGCTCGAGCGGCTGGTGCTGGCCGACCTGGTGACCCGCGGCCAGCTCGCCGACGGCGCCGGCGTGGACCAGGCGGCGCCCGAGCATCTGGACGCGGCCTGCCGCCGGCTCGCCGACGCGCTCGGCCTCTCGCCGTCCCGGGTGCGCCGCACGGTCGAGGTCCAGGTCGTCAACGTGATCTCGCGCGGCTTCGGCGTGATCGCGCTTGACCGGTTCGACGAGCAGCGGGCGATCTTCCTGGTGCACCGCAACGACCGGCTGCCGGTGGCCGTCCGCCGCAGCTTCGGGACCGTCCGCGACGACCAGGACACCGTGATCGTCTACGTCGTCGAGCAGGCCGGCGGGATCGAGTCGCCCCGGGTCGAGGACAACAAGATCATCGCATCCGCCGAGATCACCGGGATCCCGCCGGGCTACCCGGCCGGCACGGAGATCGAGATCACCTTCCGGATGGGCTTCGACGGGATACTCGAGGTCACGGCGCGCCACGAGGGGCTCGCCGACCGACCGCTGACCGTGCGGGTGGAGACGTCGGCCGCGCTCAGCCAGGCGGACGTGGCGCGGGAGCGGGAGCAGGTGGCCAAGGCCCGCCGGGCCCGCGAGGCCCGCCGGCCGGGGCGGCCGGACGGCGGGCCGCGGCCGGGCCCGGGGTTCAACAAGGGCGGTCTCGGCGGCCCGCCGACCGGATGGGCCTGAGCTGGGAGGTGTCGCATGCGCGACGGGCGTGCCGGGCGTCCCGGCCCGGCGTGCGACCATCGCCCTTCGGCGAACCTCGGGCGCCCGGGCCGGCCGCCCAGGGCAGGTGAGCTGACGACGAGCCAACGAGGGCAGGCGAGCTGATGCGGCCGTTCGACGCCGACGACTACCGCAAGCGGGTACTCGCACCGGTGCACGCCCGTGGCGGCGTCGAGCACACGGACCCGTTCGAGATCTACGACATCCCGCTGGAGGAAGCGGGCAGCCTGGACGACGCCGCCGTGGCCGACAGGATCAGCACTGTCTGGGCGTTCTGGCAGCGCAGCCGCGACCATCCCCGCTACCGCGGCCTGATCCTCAGCCTGCTCGCCCGCCACCAGGAACTCGCCGGCACGCTGGCCGGCCGCGCCGAGCGGGTCGCGCTCGCCGCCCGGGTGGCCGCCGCCCGACAGGCCAGGGACAGCGAGCGCTTCGCCGCCTTCGAGGCGGCCGTGGCCCGCATCGTCGAACGGTTCGGCGGGCTGCCCGCGGACAAGCTCCCCGGCCTTCGCCGGATCGCCGCCGACGCCGGCATGGACGACGCCGAGTTCGAGCGCCGGATCGCCCGCCACCGCTCGCTGCCCGCCGGGGCCAGCGAGCGGACCGGCCGCCGCCCGGTCCCGCCGGAGGTGTTCCGCCAGGTCCGCGCGGACCTCGACGAGCTCGGCAAGATCATCGGCGACGGCGCCCCGCGCAGCCTGTTCGAGCTGCTCGGCCTCGCGCCGGGGGTCAGCCGGGACCTGATCCGCCGGGAACGGGACGCGCTGGCGGCCCGCAACCGGGAACGCCGCCCGGACCGGCGCCGGGCGCTCATCGACGACCTGCTGGCCGCGGTGACCACGCTGCTGGTCGACGGCGACCCCGAGGCCTACCTGGACGCGCTCGCCGCCGCCGCGACCGAGCGGCTGCGGCCGCGGATGGAGGCCGCGATCCTCGTCGAGGACCGGCTGACGCCGGCAGACGCGGCGGAGCTGGTCACCGCCGCCGAGTACGAGGGCCTCGACCGGGCCAGGGCGGTCGCCGTGGTCCGGGCGCTCGCGCGGGAGCTGGGCGCGGACGACAGCGTCGTGCCCGGCCCCGGCGCCGGATCGACGAGCGGCCCGGGCCCCGCCCGCGCCGCCGGCCCGCGCCCCCCCGGCGCGGGCCCCCC
>JADGHD010000075.1 GCA_019689615.1 Frankia sp.
ACCAGCAGCACCCGCAGCAGCGGCGGCCTGGCCAGGTCGAACCGGCGGACCCGGTCGGCGGCCATCAGCTCGGCGAGCGCCTGGTCGCGCTCGTCCGGCACCAGCCCCGACAAGTCGATCTCCTCGACCGGAGGCGGCAGGTCCGCGCCGATGACCTGCACCGGCTGGGGCAGGCCGTCGCTGGTGAACCATGCGCGCAGCGGCGCGTTGCGGGCGAGCAGGGTCGAGACCGCTGCGCGCAGCCGCTCGGCGTCGATCCGGTAGGCCAGGTCGAACACGGCCTGCTCGGTGTAGACGTCGACGGCGTCGGGGTCGGCGCCGGCGAACGTGGCGTGGAAGAACAGCCCTTCCTGCAGCGGCGCCAGCGGCCAGATGTCGTCGACGGGCACGGGGCTGGCCGCCACCACCCCGTCGATCTCCTCCTGGGTGAGCGACAGCGGCGGCAGGTCGGCCGGGGTCAGCCGGGGCCGCTCGGCCGCGGAGCCAGGGGCGGCGCCGGCCGGGGAGGCGGCGGGCGCGGTGGCGGCGAGTTCGCGCAGGGCGGCCAGCCACTCCTCGGCCAGCCGCGCTGCCTCGGCGGCCGGCAGCGCGTCGGCGTCGAACGCCCAGGTGGCCGCCAGCCGCGGGCCGTCGGGGGTGTCCTCGCAGATCGCGTCGATCTGCAGCACGTGGGTCAGGCCAAGGTCCGCGTTCGGCAGCGGCGGCCGGCCCTCGCCGGTGCCGGCCGCGGCGAGGGCGGCGACCTCGGGGGCGGGCA
This sequence comes from Frankia sp., assembly GCA_019689615.1. Taxonomy (GTDB): domain Bacteria; phylum Actinomycetota; class Actinomycetes; order Frankiales; family Frankiaceae; genus Pseudofrankia. The sequence goes on from JADGHD010000075.1 coordinate 758, forward strand.
GCCAGTCGGCGTCCAGCGCGGTCGGCATCCGGCCCAGGTAGTTGAACAGCACCTGCGGGCGGGCCGATGCGGCGAGCAGGGCCGCGGTCTGCGGGTTCGCGTGCCGGAGCAGGCCGAACCCGAACCCGCCTGCCGGGTCGGCGGCCAGGGCGTCGCGGGTGGCGGCGAGCGCGGCGGCCGGGTCGCCCCCGCCGGCCGGCAGCCGGACCGGGTGGATCGTGGTGAACCAGCCGACGGTCCTGGTCAGGTCGACGTCCTCGGCGCCGGCCGCCCCGTCGAGGCCGTCCAGCCCGTCGCGGCCGTGCCGCTCCAGGTCGACGAGCAGGTCCTGGTCGCCGGCCGCGCGCCAGCGGGTGACCGCCAGCCGCAGCGCCGCGACCAGCACCGCGGTCACGTCGGCGCCGGCGGCGGCCGGGACCGTGGTCAGCAGGGCCGTGGTGTGCTCGGTCGGCAGCAGCAGCCGGCGGTACCCGGCGGTGCCGACCGTGCCGGTCACCCGTGCGCCGGGCACGAGCTCGCCGCCCGGGCGCAGCACGTCCGTCCAGTGGGTGAGCTCGGCGAGCCGGTCGGGGGCCTGCGCCTGCTCGACGGCGGTCCTGGCGAACCGGCGCAGCGACGTGCCGACCGGCGCCAGCGCCGGCTCGCGGCCGGCCACGACCGCCGCCCACGCGCTGACCAGGTCCTCGAGCAGGATCCGCCAGGAGACCCCGTCGACGACGAGGTGGTGCGCGGCCAGCAGCAGCCGGCCGGGGCGCTCGGGGCCGGCGTCGAACCAGACCGCCCGCAGCATCCGCCCGTCGTCCGGCGACAGTTCGCCCAGCGCCGTCGCGTACTCGGCGGACAGGGCGGCGAGCAGCGCGGCCTCGTCGTCGCCCGCCGGCAGGTCGACGCGGCGCAGCAGCTCGACGGCGTCGACCGAGCCGGGTGGCGTCGTCCGCAGGCTCCACAGCACGCCGGCGATCCGCGTGCGGCGCAGCCGCAGCGCGTCGTGGTGGTCGATGACGGCCTGCAGCGCGCGGGCGAGCGCGTCCTGGCTCGCCCCGGCGGGCGTGCGGACCAGCATCGGCAGGGCGAACCGGTCGGTGTCGCCGCGGCGCTCGCGCAGCTCGTGCACGATCGGCAGCAGCGGCACGTCGCCGACCCCGTCTCCGGCCGGCCGCGGCGCGGGCGCAGTCGCCACGCCGGGCGAACCGGCCGCGGCGGCGAGGGCGGCGGCCGGCAGGGCGGCGGCGAGCGCGGCCGGAGTGCGCTTCGTGAACACGTCACGCGGGCTGACCGGCAGGCCGCGGGAGCGGGCCAGGGTGGCGACGCTGATCGAGCTGATGCTGTCGCCGCCGAGCTCGAAGAAGTCGGCGCTCGGGCCGACCGCGTCGAGGCGCAGCACGGTGGCGAACACCTCCGCGACCGCCCGCGTCGCCAGCTCCAGGCGGTCCGCGGCGGCCGCGGGAGCCGCCGGCTGCGGCGCGGGCGCTGCCGAGACCGGCGCCGAGGCCGGCGCCGGGGCTGGCGAGGCGGGGCGCTCCGGTGGCGGCAGGGCCGCGCGGTCGAGCTTGCCGCTCGGGGTGCGCGGGAACGCGTCGAGCACGACCAGGGCCGAGGGCACAATCGGCGCCGGCAGCCGGTCGGCGAGCTGGGCGAGCAGCGCGGCCGGCGCCGGCTGGGCGGCGCCCGCTGCCGCCACCAGGTAGCCGACGAGCTGGGCGGCGCCGGACGGGGACGGGTGGACGGCGGCGGCCGCGGCGGCGACGCCGGGCAGGGCGGCCAGCGCCGCCTCGACCTCGCCGAGCTCGACCCGGTTGCCGCGGATCTTCACCTGGTGGTCGGTGCGGCCGAGGTAGACCAGCGCGCCGTTCGGCAGGCGGCGGACCAGGTCGCCGGTGCGGTACATCCGGGCGCCCGGCCGGTCGGCGAAGGGGTCGGCGACGAAGCGCTCGGCGGTCAGCCCCGGCCGGCCGTGGTAGCCGCGGGCGAGCTGCACGCCGGTCAGGTACAGCTCGCCGGGCACGCCAACCGGGACCGGCCGCAGGTAGCGGTCGAGCACCCGCAGGCCGGTGTTCCACACCGGGTACCCGATCGGGACCGTCGCGCCCGAGGCGGCCTCGGCGCCCTCCTCGGGCGCCACGCCGGCGAGCTGGTGGCCGGAGGGCACGAGATACCAGGTGACGTCGACCGCGGCCTCGGTCGGGCCGTAGAGGTTGACCAGCTCGATCCCGGTCGCCTCGCGCCAGCGCCTGGCCAGCGCGGTGGGCAGCGCCTCGCCGCTGGCGTACACCCGCCACAGGCTCGGCAGCGCCGCCAGGTCGGGGTCGATCTCGGCCGCGCGCAGGTAGCCGTCCAGCATCGACGGGACGAAGTGGGCGACGGTGACGTCGTGGCGGCGGGTGAGGTCGGCGAGGTGCGCCGGGTCGCCGTGGCCGTCGGGGCGGGCGAGGACGACGGCCGCGCCCTCGCGCAGCGGCCAGAACAGCTCCCACACCGAGACGTCGAAGCTGGCCGGGGTCTTGTGCAGGACGCGCTCGTCCGGGTGGAGCGCGAACTGGCCCTGCATCCAGGCCAGCCGGTTGACCACCGCCCGGTGGCTGACGACGACCCCCTTCGGCCGCCCGGTCGAGCCGGACGTGTAGATCACGTACGCGGCGTGCTCCGGGCGCACCGGCGCCGCGACCTCGGCGCCGGCCGCGTCCGGTGGCGGCGGTGTCAGCGGGCCGTCCGGGCCGACGAGCACGCGGTCGGGCACGGGGCCGCCCGCGGGCAGCAGGGCCTCGGCCGCCGGGGTGGTGACGACGAGCCGGGCGCCGGAGTCGGCGAGCATGTAAGCGACCCGCCCGGCCGGGTAGTCGAGGTCGACCGGCAGGTAGGCGGCCCCGGCGCGCAGCACCCCGTAGATGGCGATCATCAGTTCGGCCGACCGGGGCACGGCGACCGCGACCACGTCGTCCGGCCCGACGCCGCGGGCGCGCAGCACCGCCGCCAGCGCGTCGGCGCGCTCGGCGAGCTGTCGGTAGGTGAGCCGGACGGTGTCGTCGGGCTCGCCCGGCCCGGGCGCGACGACGGCCAGCCGGTCGGGCGCGGCGGCGACCTGCCGGGCGAACCCGTCGAGCAGGGTCTCCTCCGGCACGGCTCGCGGCGGGCCGGTGAGCTGGGCGGTGGCGGCCGCGATCTCGTCGGCCCCAAGCAGGTCGAGGCGGGCGACCGGGCAGTCCGGGTCGGCGGCGACGGCGCGCAGCACGGTGGCGGTCGCGGTCAGCAGCGACCGGGCGACCGTGTCGCCGACCCGGGCCGGGTCGTGGCGCAGCCGCAGGACCAGCCCTTCGCCGGTGAGCCCGCCGGGCAGGATGGTCAGCTCGACCGGGTAGTGGCTGCCGCCAAAGAAGCGGACCTCGCCGACCTCGAGCAGCGGGGCCACACCGGCGCGGTCCCGGTCGACCGGGTAGTTCTCGAACACGACGAGCGTGTCGAACAGCTCGCCGAGGCCGAGCGCCCGCTGCATGTCGCCGAGGCCCACGTGCTGGTGCTCCACCAGCGCGAGCGCGTCGTGCTGCAGCGCGTCGAGCACGTCGGCGACGCCGGTCGTCGCCGACCAGCGCACCCGCACCGGCACCGTGTTCACGAACAGGCCGACCATCGACTCGATGCCGTCGACGTCGGCCGAGCGGCCGGCGACGGTCGTGCCGAAGACGACGTCCTCGCGGCCGGTCACCCGGCCGAGCACGAGGCCCCACGCGCCCTGCGCCGCGCTCGCCAGCGTCAGCCCGCGCGCCCGCAGCACCGCCGTCAGCGCGCCGGCCGTCTCCTCGTCGAGCGGCACGTCGGTCTCCACCGGCTCGGCCGCGCCATCGGCCGAGCCGGGACCGCCGCTGGCCGGCAGGGCCGCGGCGAGCAGGGTGGGCTCGGCGCCGGCGAGCGCCTCCCGCCAGCGGTCGACGGACTCCTCGACCGGGCGGGCGGCCAGCCAGTCGACGTAGTCCCGGTAGGGGGCCAGCGGCGGGAGCAGCTCGGCTGCGCCGTGCGGCTCGTAGAGCGCGAGCAGGTCGCGGATGATCAGCGGCACCGACCAGCCGTCGGCGACCAGGTGGTGCAGCGTCAGCACCAGCTGGTGCCGCTCGGCGGCCAGGCGCAGCAGCGTCGCCCGCAGCAGCGGCGGGGTGGCCAGGTCGAACCGGGCGGCCCGGTCCTCGGCGGCGACCGCCTCGGCCGCCCGCGCCAGCGGGTCCGGCCCGTCCGCCGGGGCGGCGGTGTCCGCCCCCGCGGCCAGGTCGATCTCGCGCCAGGGCACCTCGGCCCGCTCGGCGACGACGGTCAGCAGCTCGCCGTCGACCCGCTGGTGGAAGGCCGAGCGCAGTGGCTCGTGCCGGGCGACCAGCGCGTCGAGCGCCCGGCGCAGCGCCGCGGCGTCCATCGGGCCGACCAGCTCGACGACCTGCTGGACGGTGTAGGCGTCGGCGGTCTGCGGGTCGAACATCGAGTGGAAGTACAGGCCGCGCTGCAGCGGCGTCGCCGCCAGCACCTCGGCGACGGGGAAGCCGGCGGCGGCGCGGACCTCGGCCACCCGCTCGTCGGCGCCGGCCGGCAGCCCGGCGGCGGCTGCGGTGGTCGGCCCGGCGGTGGTCGGTCGGGCGGTGGTCGGTCCGGCGGTGGTCGGTCCGGCGGTCGCTGGCCCGGCGGACACGGGCTGGGCGGCGGCCGCGAGCGCGGCGACGGTGCGGCGGCGGAAGACGTCGCGCGGCGAGATCCGCAGGCCGGCCCGGCGGGCCCGGTTGACCAGCTGCATCGCGACGATGCTGTCGCCGCCCAGCTCGAGGAAGCTGTCGTGGATCCCGACCCGCTCCAGCCCCAGCAGCTCGGCGAACAGGCCGGCGAGAGCCTTCTCTGCCGGCGTCGACGGGAGCGCCTCGGCGGGCAGCGGGCCGGCGGGCTCGGCGGGCGCCGGCAGCGCGGCCGTGTCCAGCTTGCCGTTCGGGGTGAGCGGCAGCGGGCCGTCCAGCACGACGATCACGGACGGCACCATGTGCTCCGGGAGCAGCCCGGCCAGCGCCTCGCGCAGCGCGTCCCCGCTCAGGGGGCCGGCCGCGCCCGGCTGCTGCGCGCCGGCGTCCCGCGGGACGGCATAACCGACCAGCTGGAGCACGCCGCGGCGGTTGCGGCGGGCGACGACGGCGGCCTGGCCGACGCCGGGCTGGCGCAGCAGCGCGTCCTCGACCTCGCCCGGCTCGATCCGCATCCCGTGGATCTTCACCTGGCGGTCGGATCGGCCGAGGAAGTCCAGGTTGCCGTCCGGGCGCCACCGGGCCCGGTCGCCGGTCCGGTACAGCAGCGCGCCCGGCCGCGGGCTGAACGGGTCGGGCACGAACCGGGCCGCGGTCAGGCCCGGCTGGCCGAGGTAGCCGCGGGCCAGGCCCCGGCCGCCGACGTAGAGGTCGCCGACCACGCCCACCGGCACCGGGCGCAGCGCCGCGTCGAGGACGTAGGCGCGGGTGTTCGGGTCGGGCCGGCCGATCGGCGGCGTGCCCTCGACGGCCGGGTCGGCGAGCCACAGCGTCGAGTTCACGCTCGCCTCGGTCAGGCCGTAGGCGACGACCACCCGCAGCCGGTCGGACCAGCGGGCGACCAGCTCGGCCGGCACGGCCTCGGTGCCGACGATGAGCACCGCGCCCGCCGGCAGCGTGCAGTCCGGCGGCAGCGCGGCCACCAGCGACGGCGGAAGGATCATGTGGGTGGCGCCGTGGGCGGTGGCGTACTCGGTGAGCGCGGCGCCCGCCTCGCGCCGCTCGCTGGGGACGACGATGAGCTGCCCGCCGACGCACAGCGACATCACCATGTCCCACACGGCGACGTCGAAGCCGACCGAGGCGAACTGCAGCACCCGGCTGCGCTCGTCGACGCCGACCCGCTCGACGGCGGTCGCGATCAGGCTGCCGATCCCGTCGTGCGGCACGACCACGCCCTTGGGGCGCCCGGTCGAGCCGGAGGTGTAGATCACGTAGGCGGCGTCGGCGAGCCCGAGCCCGCCGCGGTGGCCCTCGCCCTCGGCCAGCGGGTCGCCGGGCAGCGCGGCCAGCTCCCCGGCGGTGGCCGGGTCGTCGAGCACGACGACGTCGCGGCCGGCCGGGGCCGCCGGCAGGTCGCCGGCCAGGGCGGCGACGGTGAGCACGGCCCGGGCGCCGGCGTCGGCGAGCATGTAGGCCACCCGCTCGGTCGGGTAGTCCAGGTCGAGCGGCAGGTAGGCGGCGCCGGCCTTGAGCACCCCGAGCACCGCCGTGACCAGGCCGGCCGAGCGCGGCAGGGCGAGCGCGACCACGTCGCCCCGGCCGATCCCGCGCGCCAGCAGCAGCCGGGCCAGCCGGTTGGCCGCCGCGTCCAGCTCGCCGTAGGTCAGCCGCTCGTCCTCGCAGACCACGGCGGGCGCGTCCGGGCGCCGCGCCACCTGCCGCTCGACGGCCTCCGGCCAGGTCACCTCCAGCGACGCCTCGGGGTCGCCGAGGACGGTGGCGACCACGGCGGCGGCCGTCTCGTCGAGGGTGGCGTCGCCGAAGTCGACCAGCAGCTGACGGCGCTCGCCGGCGGTCAGCAGGTCGAGGTCGCCGACCCGGCGGCCCGGCTCTGCGGCCAGCCCGTCGAGCACGGCCACCAGCCGCCGCCGGTGCCCCGCCAGCTCATCGGGCGTGCAGGCGGCGGCGTCGACGTCCAGGTCGAAGCGCAGGCCGACGTCGTCGGGCTGGTCGTAGATCGCGATCGACAGGTCGTGCACCGGGCCGAACGCGAGCACCTCGCCGACCGACGGGCAGTCGCCGAAGGTGCGGCCCGGGTCGTGCGGGAGGATGTTGACCGTCGGGCCGGTCATCGCGGTCACCCCGCCGGCCACGCCGAACTCGCGGGCCAGGTCCTCGCCGCGGTAGCGCGACCGCGGCAGCACCTCGCGCAGCTCCGCGGCCACCGCCGAGACCAGCTCCGCCCCCGTCGTCTCCGGCCGCACGGTCACCCGCAGCGGCAGCACGTTGGAGACCATCCCGGGCATGACCAGCAGCCGCTGGTCGATCCGGGCCGTCACCGGCAGCGCGAGCACCACGTCGGCGGCGCCGGTCACCCGGTGGACGTAGGCCGCGACCGCGGCGACGGCGAGCCGGGACAGCCGCACCCCCATCCGGCCGGCAGCCTCGCGCAGCCGGATCGTGTGCTCGGGCGTGAGCACCACGCTGCGCCGCTCGATCCGGGTCGGCAGCAGCCCGGTCGGCTCGACCAGCCGGGCGGGCTCCGGCCGGTCGGCGAACCGGGCCAGCCACCAGTCCCGGTCGGCCGCGTGCGCCTCGGACTGGCGGTACTCGGCGTCGATGGCGGTGAACGTCGACAGGTGCCACAGCTCGCCCGGCACGTCGGCTGGCGTCGTCGCCCCCGGCAGGCTGGCGTTGTAGAGGTTCGCGACGTGCACGCCCATCACGCCGAAGCCGTAGCCGTCGATCAGGATGTGGTGGTAGCGGTGGTACCAGAACGTGGCCTCGTCGCTGATCCGCATCAGCACCTGGCGGAACAGGCCTGGCCTGGTGAGGTCCATGGGCTGGGCCATGTCCTCGCGCATGAGGGCCAGCGCGGCGGCCCGCGGGTCCCGCTCGCCCCGCAGGTCCACCACTGGCACCGTCCAGCCGTCCAGCGGCGAGACGATCTGCACCGGGTCGCCGGCGGCGTCGGCCTCGAACCGCACGTGCAGCACCCGCGCGTCGGCCACGGCCCGCTCGATCGCGGCGGTCAGCCGGTCGAGGTCGACCCGGCCCCTGATCTCCATGTAGCCGGCGATCGTGAACGCGACGCTGTCCGGCTCGATCTGCTGGGCCCGCCAGATCCCGGCCTGGGCGGCGGTGAGCGGCAGCCTGCTGCCGGGGACGTCAGCGGTCATCGTGGGCTTGGGCTCCGGTGGTCAGTGGGTCGGGCTGGCGGGGGCGGCGCGGGTGCCGCCGCTGGTGGCCGCGGTCAGGCGGTGCCTTCGATGGCGGGGACGATGGCGTCCACGGCCCATGGGATCGACAGCACCGTGCCGAAGGAGAGCGCGCCGCCGATCGGGATGGGCCGGCCGTAGGTGAAGAACTGGGCCCGGTTCTCACGGGCGACGGCGAGCTGCTGGTACACCGGGTCGGACTTGATCCGCTGCTCGACGCTCTCGTCGCCGATCAGCCAGATCAGCCGGTCGACGTCGACCAGGTCGAGCCGCTCGGCGCTGATCGGCACCGAGAACCGCCCGTCGGCGAGCTCGCCGATCTCCTCCGGGATCTTGAAGCCGAGGCTGGAGAAGATGATCGACTTGGGGTCGGTCGGCGAGAAGATCGAGTACTGGCCCGGCTGGGGGGTGTCGGCGACGACGAGCGTCTGCTCGGCCCACTCCGGGTGCGCCGCCCGCACGTCGGCGAACTTCTGCTCGACCTCGTCGATCAGCCTCGCGGCCTGCTTCGGGCGGCCCAGCGCCTTGCCGACCATCTCGGTCATCACGGTCCACGGCGCGCCGTAGTCGTCGTAGCCCTTGGGCTGGGCCACGACCGGCGCGATCCGGGACAGCGTGCGGTACTGCTGCTCGCTCATCCCGGTGTAGAGCGCGATGATCAGGTCCGGGCGCAACGACGCGATCTTCTCGACGTTGAAGTCCTCCCGGACGCCGACGATCTCGGGCCGCTGGTCGCCCCACAGGGCGTCGGTCCACGGCCAGATGCCGTACGGCCGCTCGCCGTACCAGTCGATCGCGCCGACCGGCCGGATGCCGAGCGCGAGGACCGGCTCGTGGTCGGACAGCCCGAGCGTGACGACGCGGGTCGGCTCCTTGTCGATCTCGGTGGTGCCGTACTTGTGCTCGATGGTGACCGGGAACGCGCCCGCCTCGGCACCGCCGCTGCCCGCGGGCGCGCCGCCGGCGCCCTCCGCCCCGGCGCCGCCCGAGCCGCCGGAACCACCGCAGGCGGCCAGCACCAGCGCGCAGGCCGTCGCCAGCGCCGCCGCGACGGCCGAGAACCGGCGTCCGCGGGCCCGTGTCGTGTTCATGCTGTCCTCTTCACTTGAGGCGGCGCGAGGCGCCACCCTGTTCACTTGAAAGCGGCGCGAGGCGCCACCCTGTTCAACTGAAAGCGGCGCGAGGCGCCACCCTGTTCACTTGAAGCGGCGCCAGGCGCCGTCGGTTCACCTGCACGTCGGCGCCGCAACGCCGGCGGGGTCACCGCACGGCGGCGGGCGCCGTCGGGCCGCGCGCCGCCGGACGGGGCGACCGGTGGCGCGGCGCGGCCAGGAGCTGCTGGGCTGGCGGAACCGGTGGGGCTGGCCTGGCCGGCGCCGCGAACTGGCGCAGCGGACGATCAGCCCACATCCCGCCTCGGACACTAAGGTGTGCTTTACCTAAGTTCAAGCACAATCGCGCGGGCGGGATGTCCGGTACGACACGTTCCCGGACAGACCCATCCGAGCACGCGCGACACTCCCGTCCACGGCGCCCGGTTCGCCGAGGATGGACGCGTTCGCGCTGGCAGCGCCGGGTTCGTGCGGTCCGCAGATGGTTAGCCTAAGTTAAGCGCCGATGGTGGTCAGCTCGCGTGGGCGGTCCGGCGCGCCGGCGGTAGTGGAGAACGGGTGAGTGGCGAGATCGCTGCCGTTGGCAGCGCCAGCGTGGCGGGCTCGCCGACCACGCCGGGGCCGGTGGCCGGGCCGGGCCGGGCCGGTGCCGCCGGCGGCTGGTCGCGGACCACGCGGCTGGCGGTCCTGCTGGCGGCCTCGGTCGTGCTGCTGGCGTTCCTGTGCCTGGTGTCGGTGGCGTTCGGGACGCGGTCGATCCCGCTCGGTGAGGTCGTCGACGTCCTGCGCAGCGGCGAACGCGACAGCGAGATCGGCGCGATCGTCTGGGACGTGCGCGTCCCGCGCACCCTGCTCGGCCTGGCCGCCGGGCTCGCGCTGGGCCTCGCCGGGGCGGTCATGCAGGGGCTGACCCGCAACCCGCTGGCCGACCCCGGGCTGCTCGGGGTGAGCGCCGGCGCCGGGTTCGCCACCGTCACCGCCGCCGCGTTCCTCGGGCTGACCTCGGTGTACGGCTACATCTGGTTCACCTTCGCCGGGGCCCTGGTCGCCAGCGTCATCGTCTACGTGCTCGGCAGCGTCGGCGGCGGCGGGTCGACACCGGCCAAGCTCGCGCTCGCCGGGGTCGCCCTGACGGCGCTGCTGAACTCGCTGTCCAGCGGGATCATCCTGGTCGACACCGAGGCGCTGAACCGCTACCGCTACTGGGCGGTCGGCTCGCTGGCCGGCCAGGACGGCGAGGTGCTGGCGCAGGTGGCGCCGTTCCTGGTGGCCGGGGTGCTCGGGGCGCTCGCGCTCGCGCCCGCGCTGAACACGCTGGTGCTCGGCGACGACGTGGCCGCGGCGCTCGGCCGGCGGCTGCGGCTGGTCCGGGCGCAGGGCGCGGTCGCGGTGATGCTGCTGACCGGGTCGGCGGTGGCGATCGCCGGGCCGATCGTGTTCATCGGCCTGCTGGTCCCGCACGTCGCCCGGCTGCTCGTCGGCCCGGACCACCGCTGGCTGCTGCCGTTCTCGATGACCCTGGCGCCGTGCCTGCTGCTGGGCGCGGACGTGCTCGGCCGGGTCATCGCCCGTCCGCAGGAGGTACAGGTCGGTGTGATCGCCGCCGCGCTCGGCGCGCCGTTCTTCATCATGCTGATCCGCCGTCGCCGGCTGGCCGCGCTGTGAGCGCCGGATGACCACCGTCACGCAGCAAGAGCAGGCGGCCGCCGGGGTGGCGGCGGACGGCGGGCTGGCCGTCGTGCGGCGGGCCGGCGGCCGGGTGGCGTTCCGGCTGCGCCGGCCACCGGTGTCCGGGGTGCTGCGGCCGCGGATGATCGCGGTCTGCGTGGCGCTGGCCGTGCTGGTGTTCGCCGCCCTGTGCGTCGACACGATGATCGGCGACTTCCGGCTCGGCGTGGGCGAGGTGGTCTCCGGGATCTTCGGCACCGGCGCGGACGACGCCGTGTTCATCGTCCAGGAGCTGCGGCTGCCGCGGGTGCTGGTCGGCCTGCTGGTCGGGGTCGCGTTCGGGATCGGCGGCGCGCTGCTGCAGACGATCACCCGCAACCCGCTGGCCAGCCCGGACACGATCGGCATCACCGCCGGCGGCACCACCGCGGTGGTCGCCGGCATCGTGCTCGGCTGGGAGTCGCCGGCCGGCGCCCTGGGCCTGTCGCTCGGCGGCTCCCTGGTCACCGCGATCGCGATCTACCTGCTGGCCTGGAAGGGCGGCACCACCGGCTACCGGATCGTGCTGATCGGCGTGGCGATCTCCTGGATCTGCGCGAGCCTGACCCAGTTCCTGCTCGCGCGGGCCAACGTCTACGAGGCCCAGGAGGCGGTCGGCTGGCTGGTCGGCAACCTCAACGAGCGCGGCTGGGAGAACGTCGTGCCGCTGGCGGTGGCGATGGCGGTGCTGGTGCCGCCGACGCTGGCGCTGGGCCGCTGGACGCGGGCGCTGCAGTTCGGCGACGACGTGGCCGGCGCGCTCGGCGTGCCGACGCAGGGGGCCCGGCTGGTGCTGCTGCTGTCCGGGGTCGGCCTGGTCGCGTTCGCCGCCTCCGCCGCCGGGCCGGTCGCGTTCGTCGCGCTCGCCGCGCCCCAGATCGCCCAGCGGCTGGTCGGCCTGGCCTGGCCGCCGCTGGTCGCCTCCGCGCTCACCGGCGCGCTGATGGTGCTGGCCAGCGACGCGATCGCCCGGACGATCATCCCCGACGTCGACCTGCCGGTCGGCGTCGTCACCGGCGTCCTCGGCGCCCCGGTCCTGTTCTGGCTGCTCACCCGAGCCAACCGCATCGGCTCCGGAGGCTGATCCCATGACGACGACAGCGCCCATCCCCCGGCTCGAGGCGCGCGGGCTGCGACTCGGCTACGACGAGCGGATCGTGGTCGACGGCCTCGACCTCGCCATCTCGCCGGGGAGGATCACGGTGATCGTCGGCGCGAACGCCTGCGGCAAGTCGACGCTGCTGCGCGCGCTGGGCCGCCTGCTGGCGCCGCGCGCGGGCACGGTGACCCTCGACGGCAGGGCGATCCGCTCGCTGCCGACCAGGCAGGTCGCCCGCCAGCTCGGGATCCTGCCGCAGTCCCCGGTCGCGCCGGAGGGGCTGACCGTCATCGACCTGGTCGGCCGGGGCCGCTCGCCGCACCAGACCTGGTGGCGGCAGTGGTCCAGGGCGGACGAGGAGGCGGTGCTCGACGCGCTGCGGGCGACCGGGATGCTCGAGCACGCCGACCGGGCCGTCGACGAGCTGTCCGGCGGGCAGCGCCAGCGCGCCTGGATCTCGATGGCAGTCGCGCAGCGCACCCCGCTGCTGCTGCTCGACGAGCCGACGACGTTCCTCGACCTCGCCCACCAGATCGACGTCCTCGACCTGATCGTCGACCTCAATCGCCGCGACCGGCTGACCGTGGTGATGGTCCTGCACGACATCAACCAGGCCTGCCGCTACGCCGACCACATCGTCGCGATGAAGGACGGCCGGATCGTCGCCCAGGGCCGGCCGGCCGACGTCATCACCGCCGAGCTCGTCGCCGAGGTGTTCGGCCTGAGCTGCCAGATCCTGACCGACCCGGTCAGCCGCACGCCGATGGTGATCCCGATCGGCCGCCACCACCGCGGCGAGGCCGACGACGGCGCGCAGCCGGCCCCGCGGGTCAGCGCCGCCGCTCCTGGGCAGTGAGCGTCGCGGGGCACGGCGTGGCCTGGCCGTGCCC
>JADGHD010000076.1 GCA_019689615.1 Frankia sp.
ATCGCCTCACTCTGGGTGCTGGTCTGTTCCGCCAGCGGCGCCGGGCGTCGCTCGGCGCTGACGACAAGCGCCACCGAGCCCAGGACCAGGCCGCCGCCGACGAGCACCGGCGTCCCAATCGGTTCGGACAGGAACACCCAGCCGAGGAGCACCGCCACGACCGGGTTCACGTAGGCGTGCGTGGCCGTCAGCGACAGCGGCACGTGGGTGAGCAGCCATGCGAACGCGAGGAACGCGACGATCGAGCAGGCGAGGACCAGGTAGCCAAGCGCGAACCATCCCCGCGCCGAGTAGGAGAAGCTGACCCGCTCACCGCTCGCCATTGCGAGGACGGCCGAGCACAGGAAGGCCACCAGTTGTTGATAGGCCGCGATGACGAACACGTCGTCGGGCAGGTCGACCACGCCCTGCAGATACGAGCCGACCGTCCAGCTCAGGCTCGCGCCGAGGCAGAGCAGCACGCCAACGACCGGCATCGTCCCGCCGAGACCCCTGCCGAGGAGAACAAGCAGAACCAGGCCGACGAAGCCAAGACCGACGCCCACCATGGTCAGCCCCGCCGGGCGCTCTCCCAGGAGAAGCCGCAGCAGCACGGCCCAGGCCGGCACCGCCGCCACGACCAGCGCGGTGACGCCCGACGGGAGCCCCTTGACCTGGGCAAGCGCCTGCAGTCCGTTGCCGAGTCCGAGCAGGAGCACACCGGTGACGAGGAGTGAGGCGTACTGCGAACGGGTTACTCGCAGGGCTCGGGGACCGCGCCGCGCGACCACCACGGCCGAAAGGATCAAACCGGCGGCCAGGAACCGCTGGGCCATCGCCTGAAAGGGGGCGGCCTCATCGACGACCACGCGAATCGCCAGATACACCGACCCCCACAGGACCCACACGACCGCGAGGCAGAGCGCGACGAGCGTCTTGTTGGTGCCCGGAGCGAGGCCGGGCCCCATCAGTCGAGGCTCGGCGAGAAGCTGGCGACGAACACCGTGGCTCCTCCTGGTTCAGTGGGACGGGGCGCGCGTCATCTGCCCGGGGCCACGACGCCGCGGTGGCCAGGCCGGGACCGTTCAGTCCTCGCGGGCCCCGACGGTCATGCGGAGATAGAGCGAGATGGCCTCAGCGCGGTTCTCCACCCGCAGCTTGCGAAGGATCTGCTTCACGTGCGACTTCACGGTGTCGGTCGCGACGACCAGGCGCTTGGCGATCCGCTCGTTGGTGGCACCGGTGGCCATCAGCGCCAGCACCTCCTGCTCCCGGCTGGTGAGCAGGCCCTCGAGCATGCGCGGCCGTTCGGCCACCACGGGCCGCAGCGCGCGGACGACGTTGGGCGCGGTCGTCTCGGCACGCGAGGCGAGCTCGATCTCGGCGCAGGCCAGCTCGTCGAGAACGGCCTCGACCGACTTCATGAGGTGCATCACCTCGGTGCGCTGGTCACGCAGACGTGCCAGGAGCACGGCGCGCTCGAAGATCTGCGCGAACCCGATCGCGAAGAACCACAGGATCTCCTTGTCGAGTTCGACCACGTCACCGTCGCGGTTGTCCGCGTGCAGGATCCCGATGACCCGCTCGCCACTGACGATCGGCGCCGCGACGTACGAGGTCTGGTGAGCGACCCGGACCAGCGGCTCGTAGACGCGGCGGTCCGTGGACGCGTCCAGCACGATGGCGGGTTCACGCTTTCGGACCAGCTCGTTCTCCAGAAGCATGTGGGAAAGGCGAATCCTGGGCTCGGTCTCGCGCATCCAGGCCAGGAAGGCACGCTCGGCCGGGCCGATCTCTCGCGCATAGCTCCGCCAGGGCCGCCACTCGTCGTCGTCGACGCGCGACAGCATGACCCGGTCGAAGCCGCACGCCGTCGCCGCGGACTCACAGACGATCTCGAGCAGGGTGTCCTGGTCGGTGACGCGGCGAAGCTGCGCCAGGCCCTGGTCGAGGGCGTCGAGCCGGCGCAGCCGCTCGTGTCCCAGGCTGTCGTGGATGCTGAAGCGGACCGTGTGCACCTCGTGCAGCACCTGGCTCAGCTCGACGATGTCGGTGCGCCGCAGCTCCCGCCGCGGGTCCTGCAGGCGGTCACGCACGATGCCGCCGAGGATCGCCAGCTGGCCGTCGAGGGTGTGCAGGTCCGACGAGCACGGCTGGTCCACGTCGGCGTAGTCCTCGGCCGAGGTCACCCGCCGCAGGACGGCGAGCGCCTGCTGGTGCGCGCTCACTCCCTGGGCCAACAGCTCACGACGGCGTCGCGACGCCGCGGCGGACAGAGATTCCATCTGCTGGCTCCTCTCGTGCCGCCCGCGGTGGGTCGTCTCGGGGTCACCGCGAAGATAACCAACCGTAATCGTCCCTGGTCAGCGGCTCGACCGGAAGTCCCACATCGCCGCGGCGATCCGGCGGTACTGGAGCTCGTCCGACCCCTCCGTGATCCGATAGCGCCGGTGGTGCCGGTAGATGTACTCGAAGGGGTAGTGCCGGCTGTAGCCGACCCCGCCATGGATCTGCATCGCCCGGTCGGCGGCGTCGCAGGCCAGGCGGTTGCCGCGGACGTTCACCATGGCCACCTTGTCGCTCACGGACGTCCTGCCGTGCACGTCCATCTCCCAGGCGGTCTTGTACAGCGTGTTGCGCACCAGCTCGGCCTCGGTCTGCAGCTCGACGAGCTGCCACTGGATACCCTGGTAGTCACGCATCAGCCGGCCGAAGAGCTGGCGCTCGTTCGTGTACCGCACGCTCTGGTCGATGCAGAACTGCGCCGCGCCCAGCGAGGACGCCGCCTGCCGGATCCGGTTCTCGTGGACGAACAGCTGGGCGCAGTCCAGGCCGCGACCCACCTCGCCGAGGACCGCGCTGCTCGGCACGCGCACCTCGTTCAGGCGTACCTCCGCGTGGTCGGTCGGCATGTTGAAGGTCCACCAGTAGAAGGGGACCTCGAAGCCAGGCGACTGGATAGGCACCAGGAACGCGGTGATCCCGGCCGCCTTCCCGTCCTCCCCACCGGTCCGGGCGAAGATGAGGTCGACCTCGGCCACGTCGACGACGCTGTTCCAGCGCTTGGCTCCGGAGATGATCCAGTCGCTGCCGTCCCGGACGGCCCGCGTCTCCAGCCAGGTGGCGTCGCTGCCGTGGTTCGGCTCGGTGAGCCCGAACGCCATCTCCAGGTCGCCGGAGATCAGCCGTTCCAGGTACATCTCCTTCTGCTCGTCGGTGCCGTACTCGTGCAGGACGAGGGCCAGGGGCAGGTTCGCCACCACCGAGGCCTCGTGGCTCAGCTCGGCGTGCAGGCCCGGGCCACGGCGAGCCAGATGCTCCCGAATTGCGGCCATCGCGACGTTGGTGCCGTCTTTTCCCCCAAGCGCTGCGGGCAGCGGGTACCGGTAGAAGCCGGCCTTGTCCGCCAGCACGCGTGCCTCGCGCATGATCTCGCGCCACCGGGCCGACGGAATGCCGCCTCGTTCCAGATCGGTCCGGGTGAACTCGCGGCGATGGTCGAAGTACTCGGGGTGCGCCTCCTCGATCGGTTTGATCTGGGTATCGATGAAGCGGTCGAGCTCCGCGATGAAGGTCGTGACGTCCTCGGGAAGCGAGATGTCCATGGTCGATGTCTCCTTCGCGCCGGGTCGACGGCCCTGACCGTAGGCTCCCGCCGCAGGATGACGGGCAGTGCGCCCTGGGCTGCGATGTCGAGTTCTCCACCGCCTCCCCGAGTGGCCCTCGCGCTCGGTGGCCACGGACTGCTTGCATCCCTGCCATGTTGGTCATACACGGCGTCGACGCGCTGCGCGCGAAGGTGGGGCAGCATCTCGGAACCAGTTCCTGGCACCACGTCACACAGGAACGCATCCAGGCGTTCGCGGACGCCACCGAGGACTGGGAGCAGATCCACGTGGACCCGGCGCACGCCGCCCACACGCCGTGGGGGGTGACGATCGCGCACGGGCTCTACACGCTGTCGCTCGGCCCGAAGTTCCTCTACGAGATCTTCTCCATGAACGGCCATCGGCTCGCTCTGAACTACGGCTTCGAGAAGGTTCGTTTTCTCTCCCCGGTGCTCGTCGGCTCGCGAGTGCGGATGAGCGCCTATCTGGCCGACGAGAAGCGCATCGAAGGCGGATCGAAGTTCCGGATCACCCAGACCTTCGAGATCCAGGGCAAGGACAAGCCCGCCTGCGTGGCCGAGTCCATCGTCGCGTATTTCGACTGACGAGCAACGGGAGGAGGCGCGGATGCGCGCCCTGGTCGTCGAGACGGTCAGTGAAAAGGTTCACTCGTCGAGCGCCCGATGCCCGGCCTCGAGGACGTCGGTCAGGTGACGGGCCGCCACCTCCAACGTCGGGTTGGGGTCCGGGCGTCGGCGGTCCCGCTTGTAGATCACCGCGATGGTGGCCGCGACCTTGTAGTAGCAGACACCCAGGAACCAGGGCAGGTCGATGGCGACCTGGTCGATCTCGTCCGGCGACGCGCCCAGCCCGCGCCGCGTGGAGATGTACTCGGCCAGCAGCTCCGCCGGTGTCGGCAGCGCCGAGCAGGCCGCTCGGTCGGCGGCCGGGCGGTCCTCGTGGAAGACGTGCGCCGGACGCGTGTGCATGAGAAGCCAGGCAAGGTCCGACCGAGGATCGCCAACAGACCAGATCTCCCAGTCGATGACCGCCTCGAGCCTCGTCCCGACGAACAGCATGTTCGCGAGGCGGAAGTCTCCGTGGAGCACCCGCGGCGCCACACCGGCGGGCACGCTCCGCGCCAGTCGCGCGAACAGCTTCTCGTGGCCGGGGCCGATATCGGCGTCGACGGTGGCGAAGAGCCGCTGCCATCGGTTCAGTTCCTCGGCGACCGGGGAGACCGGCTCCGTGCCGAGGTTCAGCGCCTCGGGCGACCATGCCTGCAGCCGCGCCAGAGCGCGCGCCGCGGCCAGCATCCGTTCCGCGGCGACGGCCGCGGTCGGGGGCGCCGGGCTCACGTCCAGGGTGGGCTCGTACGATTCGCCGGGCCGGTACGCCATCCCGAACAGGGGCGGGATTTCAGGTGGCGCGCCGGGATCGGTGAACTCGACCTCGGGAACCGGAAAGCCGTCGAGTCCGGCCAGGCGGCGCAGCACGTGGGCCTGCCGCAGGACGTCGCGGTTGCGAACCGGGGCCAGTCCCGGTGGCGCCACCTTCAGCACCACCGGACGTTCACCCCCGTCGGTCCGCATCGTCGCCGCGTACGTCAGGCTCGAGACCCCGCCCTCGAGCCGGCGCACGCCGGAGACGACGGCGCCGGGGTGAGCGCGGCGAGCTGCGGCCGTGGCACGGCGCAGGACGTCGTCCGGGTCGATGTCGGTCACGTCGGTCACTGTGCTCAGCGGCGTGTCAGAGCGGCAAGCGCGCGACCGGAGACCCGGTGGAGAGGCCCACAGGCCGGTCAGTGCGGCCATTCGAACAAGCCGGCCGCGCACGGATAGAACCGAGGAGTGATCCCCTCCACCACACAGTCCTTCGATCCGTCGTCCTGGCAGGCTCGGTTTCGCCTCGACGGGAAAGTCGCCGTGGTGACAGGGGCGTCCAGCGGCCTGGGCGTCGCGATCGCGCAGGGCATGGCCGCCGCGGGCGCCGACGTCGCCATCGGCGCGCGCCGTCTCGACCTGCTGACGCACACCCGCGAGATCGTGGAGAAGCTGGGCCGCCGGTGCGTCGCGGTACCGACCGACGTGACCCGCGTGGCCGACTGCGACCGCCTGGTCGAAACGGCCGTGGCCGAGCTCGGCGGGTGTGACGTGCTGGTCAACAACGCGGGCATCGGCGGGGACTACAACCCGGCGACCGAGGACCCGCCCGACCACTTCCGGCACGTCGTCGACGTGAACCTGATGGGCTCGTACTGGATGGCGCAGGCCGCCGGCCGGGTCATGCCGCCCGGCAGCGCCGTCGTCAATATCTCCAGCGTGCTGGCGGTGACCACCGCCAAGATGCCCGCGGCCGGCTACAGCGCCGCCAAGGCCGGCGTCCTGGGTATGACCCGGGATCTCGCCGCCCAGTGGGGAGCGAAGGGAATCAGGGTCAACGCCATCCTCCCCGGCGTCTTCCTGACCGAGGCAACCGCGAACTACAGCCCCAACTACCAGCGCAAGGTCATCGAAGCGCGCATTCCCGCCGGCCGGCTTGGCGACGCGATCGAGATCGCGAGCACGGCGGTGTTCCTCGCCTCGGACGCGGCGGCCTACATCACCGGCGTGGGCGTGCCGGTGGACGGCGGCGTACTGCTGCTCTGACGGCACACCCGCCAGTGCCGCCACCGGTGCTCGGGCCGCGTCGCCCAGATCCGGCGTGGCAGCGTCGGGTTGCGGCGCATCAGCTCCGTGGGACCGACGAGTTGCCCCAGCGCGCCCCGGGCCATCGCCGACGGGTAGATCGAGGTTGAGCTCAGGGCACCTGGCGGTCGTCGAGCGCCGCAAACGTGGCCTGGACCGACGGCATCCACTGGGCTCGCAGAGCCTCGATCCGGCGCGCGACGCGGCGACCGATCCAGTCGGGCAACAGCGCTTCGGGCAGCTGCGGGTCCGTGCGGGGCAGCTCCTGCCATTCGCTGATCATCCGGAGGAAGGCGTAGACCGTCTCCTCGCCGGGGGCGGGGTCAAGTCGGTCGATCGCGGCGAGCACCTGCTCGTAGTGCTCGGCGAGGGCGGTGAGGTCCCAGCCGCGTTCGACGACGTCGCGCTCCCCCAGGCCGATCCGCTCGAGCGACCCCACCAGCGACACGCAGTGGGCGTGCAGGTCGAGGTCGTCGATGAGAGCCGCCACCTCGTCGACCCGCTCGACGTGGGGCGTGAGCCATAGCCCAGGGGCGGGGTTGCCCAGCCCAGCCCAGGTGAGGCCGGCGTACAGAGGTCGCCGGGTGCTCCGGTGCGAAGCGGGTATGGTGACGACCACCGCCAGCCAGGTCCCGTCCCAGCCGGTGAACGGGTCGCTGAGCGAGAAGACCCGAGGCGCCCCGGTCTCGAAGACGCGGGCCAGCCGCTCGCCCAGCGTCCACCGCACCTCGCGCCCGCAACGGGTCGGGATCAACCAGCCGGATGCCGCGCCGCGCGCGATCGCCTGACGGGCCGTTCGCTCCTCGACGCCGAGGCCGCACAGGAGGTGCACCAGGGTCGACGTCCAGACCGTCCGGCCGGTCGGCCAGACCAGCTCGCCGAGGATCGTGACGAGCAGCGAGCGGGCGCTGCCAGCGGCGAGCGCGGCACCCGCGGGCCGCAGCAAGGGCGAACTTGGACGGTTCTCCCGAGTGGACGCGCTGCTCATGGTGGTAAGACTCTAGCGGCAGGCCGTCATGCTACGGGCAACACAACCGAGATGCAGTTGCTGTAGATACTTGGGTTCGGACTTCGGCGCTCACCCGGGCCAGGGAGTGACCGAGCTTGTCGTCGACGAGCACGTAGGCCGCCGACCGCGCTCAGCCCGTCGAGGCCGGGCTGAGCGTCGACGAGCGACGTCCTGCTGGCGATGACCTCCCGCCTCGGATCCACCTCACGGTTCGACATCGAAGATCGTCTCGGGCCACGGGTGACGGCGGGCCGGCTATGCCGCCGAGATCCCGCCGTTGACGCTGACTGCCTGGCCGGTCAGCCTGGCCGCCGCGGGACCGCCCAGGAAGACGGCGAGGGCGGCAAGATCGCCGGCCTCCGCGACCCCCAGGTGCGCCTGTGCCGCGGCCTTCTCGAAGAGCTTCTTGCTGAACCCGTCCGACAGCACGTTGCGCGCCGTGGCCGTGCCGGCGATGAGCGACGGCGTCAGCGCGTTGATCCGGATCCCGTCCCGCTTGGCCTCCATCGCCGCCACGCGGGTGAACATCACGATCGCGGCCATGGCCGCGCCGAGCACTGATTCGCCGGGCGTGGCGACCTTGGCGGCGTCGGAGGCGATGGTGATGATGCTGCCCCCACCCTGCGCCCGCATGAACGGCAGCGCGGCCCGGGTGAGCAGCATCGGCGGCAGGGCCTGCCCGACGAGGATGCGCTCGATGTCCGCCGCTGGCGTGCGGTGCAGGAGCTCGGGCCGGTATGCCGTCGCCACCGAGCTGACCACCACGTCGAGGCCGCCCAGCTGGCGATGCGCCTCCTCGACGGTCTCGCCGACCTGGTCGACGTCGCCGGCGTCGCAGGGCAGGAAGAGAACCTGGACGTCGACGCGATGCTCGCGCACGGCCCGCACGGCCGACTCGCCGCGCTCCTTGTCCCGGGCGAGCAGGGCGATCCGCCGGACCCCCGCGTCCGCGAAGCCGAGTGCGGTCGCGAAGCCCACCCCGGAGCTGCCGCCCGCGATGAGGACCGCGGACTCCTCGTAGGAGCGGACCAGCGGCGCTCGGGACATGTGACCTCCTGGAGATTTCTACATCGAACGCAACTTAGTCGCCCATTCTGTCGTCGATCGAGTCGTACGCTCTGTGTTGTAGATCACTTCACCATACGCGGAGGAGCCCATGCTGGAGCTGTCCCTGTGGCCGGCGGAGCCTGGCGAGGTGCGGGACACGACGGTGTGCGAGCTGATCCGACACGCCGCGCGGACAGTCCCGGACCGGATCGCGCTCATCGACTGCGTACCCGACCCCGCGGCCCGCCGGCAGTGGACGTACGCCAGTTTCCGCGCCGAGTCCGAGCGCGCGGCCCGAGCGCTGCTGGGCCGCTACCAGCGCGGCGACCGGATCGCGATCTGGGCGCCCAACAGCGCTGAATGGATCATTCTGCAGCAGGCGATCGCGCTCGCGGGGATGGTGATGGTCGCCGCCAACCCGGCCTACCGGTGGCGGGAGATGGAGTTCGTGCTGCGGCAGTCGGGCTCCGTCGCGCTGTTCTGCGTCGACGAGTACCGCGGCTTCGACATGCGGGCCATGCTCGAAGGCGTCCGCGCCGACCTGCCCGAGCTGCGAGACGTCCACTCGTTCGCCGACTGGGACGACTTCCTCGCCAGCGCGGATCCGGCGACCCCGCTGCCCCCGGTCTCGCCGCACGACACGATCCAGGTGCAGTTCACCTCCGGCACCACCGGCTTCCCGAAGGGGGCGGTGCTGCACCACATGGGCCTGGTCAACGAGGCGACGTTCGTCGCGGAGCGGGCGGGCTTCAAGGATGGCGACGTCTACATCAACGCCATGCCCATGTACCACATCGGCGGCGGGGCCGTGACCTCGTTCGGGGCGTGGGCCAAGCGGGGGACCTTCGTGATCCTGCCCGGCTTCGACCCCGGGCACCTGCTCGAGGCGCTCGAGACCCACCGCGGCACCCACACCCTGGTCGTTCCGACCATGCTCATCGCCATGCTCGACCACCCTGACGTCGTGACCAGGGACCTCTCATCACTGCGGACGATCCTGAGCGGCGCGGCCTCGGTGCCCGCCTCGCTGGTGCGCAGGACCATCGCGACGCTCGACTGCCAGTTCTCGATCCTTTTCGGCCAGACAGAGACCCACGGCGTCATCAGTCAGACCCGCGTCACGGACTCACCTGAGGACCAAGCCGAGACCGTCGGCCAGCCACTGCCGCAACTCGACGTTAAGATCGTCGACCCGGAGACCGGCGAGCCCGCGCCCATCGACGTTCCCGGCGAGATCTGCGTGCGCGGCTACCAGAACATGCGCGGCTACTACGATCTGCCGGCCGAGACGGCCGAGGTCATCGACGCCGACGGCTGGCTGCATATGGGCGATCTCGGGTCGATGGACGCCCGTGGCTATCTGCGCGTCACCGGCAGGGTCAAGGACATGATCGTGCGCGGCGGCATGAACCTCTACCCGGCGGAGATCGAGGCCGTGCTGCTGGACCATCCGGCCATCGAGACGGCCGCCGTGATCGGCGTTCCGGATGAGAGATGGGGCGAGCAGGTCGGCGCGGTCCTGCGAATCCGCGACGGCCACGAGCGTCCCACGGTCGCCGAACTCACCGCGTTCCTCCGCGCCCAGCTCGCACCGCACAAGACGCCGGTGTACTGGTCGTTCGTCGAGGAGTTCCCGATGACGCCGACTGGCAAGATCCAGAAGTTCGTCCTGCGGGACCGTGTCGCCTCCGGCGACCTGACATTCGACGAGGTGCGGGTCAGCGCTCCGGCCGACGCCTGAGCGGCGAAGCTCGCCGCGACCCTCGCCCCGGGCGAGCCGTGCCCCCATCGTCAATCGCTGGACCCGGCCCCTCGGCGTGGATGACCCCCGCGCGCGAGGGCGACGGACTGCTCCGCGCATCTCGTCCCCGCACACCGACTGATGTTCTACACTTCCAGAAAGTCAGTGACCATCTATGTCGAATAACGGGCACGCGAATGAGGGCACGATGACCTCC
Source organism: Frankia sp. (assembly GCA_019689615.1). Classification (GTDB taxonomy): domain Bacteria; phylum Actinomycetota; class Actinomycetes; order Frankiales; family Frankiaceae; genus Pseudofrankia. Next base: position 10,289 of record JADGHD010000076.1, read on the forward strand.
ACCACAGCAATGGACCGCCTCCGTGCCGCCGCCCGTGACCACCGCGCGTACGTCGAGCAGTGGCGGGTGCGGCATCCGGGTCGCCCGGTCGTGGGCGTGACGCCGATGAACTTCCCCCGGGAGATCGTGCTGGCCGCCGGCGCGCTGCCCGTCGTCATCCCCGACGACCAGCGACCCGTCGGCGAGGGCCGGGCGTACCTGCCGGAGTTCTACTGCGGGTTCACCCGCAACCTCGCGGACCAGGCTGCCACCGGCAGGCTCGGCCACTACGACGCCATCCTGCTCGCCGACCACTGCATCCAGCTCCTCGGCGCCTCCGACGTCGCCCGGGCGCTCGGCGCGCGCACCCCGGTCTTCTTCGGGATGCTCATCAGCTCGCTGAGTGACTCCTGGGCGCCGGCCAGGATCACCGAGATGATGGGCCAGTTCCGGGCGGAGGCCGAGAGGCTCACCAGCGCCCCCGTCACCGACGGCGCGCTGCGCGCGGCGATCGCGGCGTACAACGCCGACCGGGCGCTGCTGCGTCAGGTCTTCGACGCCCGCGCGGCCGGCGACGCCACCTGGTCGCCGGCCGACCTTCAGGACCTCGTGGCCTCGGCCCTGATCATGGATCCGGTCGAGCACCACGCGCTGCTGGCCGAGGCGCTCGCCGGCATCGGGCCGGCCGCCCGCGACGACCGGGTCCGCGTGCACCTTTCCGGCCATCTCTGCCACGCGCCCCGACGAGAGCTGCTCGAGGTCATCGAGGACTGCGGCGCGGTCGTCGTGGACGACGACCTGTGGACCGGCCGCCGTTACGTGCAGTCCAACGTCCCGCTCGAGGAGGGCGGTGACCCCATGGAGGCCATCGCGCGCTGGTACGCCGAGCGCAACACGCGGCTGCCCTGCCCGACCCGCGTGCAGCACGACGCCGACTGGGACAGCTGGCTGGTCGACGCGGTGCGCCGCAGCGGCGCCGAGGCGGTGGTGCACCTGATGCCGAAGTTCTGCGAGCCCCACATGTTCCTCTACCCCGAGCTGCGCAAGGCGCTGGACGCCGCGGGCATCCCTCAGCTGCTCGTCGAGACCGAGCACGAGGGCATCCCACTGGAGTCGTTCCGGACACGCCTCGAGGCACTCGTCGAGCGCGCGCTGCGCAGGCGCCCGGCCTACGCCTGACTCGCCCCACCCGACCGAGGAGTGAGCATGACCGCAACCACCACAGCGGACCGTTCGAACCGGCTCGCCATCACTCGCGTCGGCGGCCAGATGATCGCCGACTACTGGGAAGACCTCTTTGTCGCCCGAGAGCAGGGAAGGAAGATCGTCTGGTACAACGGCGGCGCGCTCAACCCGATGTTCCAGGCCGCCGGGCTGGCCTGGTGCCACGGCGAGGCGTTCGCCGCGCGGCTCGCCGCACAGCACCTCGAGGGCCCGGCCCAGCTGGCCGGCGCCGAGTACGGCTACAACGCCGAGCTCTGCTCCTACTCGCGCACGCATCTCGGCTGTGCGGTGCTAACCCTGCAGGGCACCAAGGAGCCCGAGAGCGGGGTCGTCGGACTCCACGACCGAGCCGACCTCGCCTCCCGGCTACCGGCCCCGGACTTCTTCGTCAACAACTATGCCGGCTGCAGCACCGGGCAGCAGTGGGACGAGGTGTCGTTCCGGGTGTTCGGCAAGCAGGTCCCGATCTTCAACGTCTCTCACCCGTTCCTGTGGGGCAACAAGCCCGACGCCGGCTACCTAAGCGGCGAGGAGTGGGAGTCGGCCTCGAAGTACGTCAGGGACCAGCTCGTCGAGCTGATCGGTTTCCTCGAGGCGCAGGTCGGCCGGCCCTTCGATTACGACCGGCTGTCCGAGTCGATGACCTACATCAAACGAGCCGCCGAGCTGCGCCGTGAGGGTCTCGACCTGTGTAAGGCCACTCCCGCCCCGGCGACCTTCTGGGACTGGATTGCGTGCGTCGCGCCGATCAACTTCCTGCCCGGCAACCAAGCCCTGGTCGACTACTTCCAGGGCGTGAAGGACGAGATCCAGGACCGCCTCGCGACCGGCGTCTCCGGCGTGCAGGACGAGCGGTACCGGCTCTACTTCGACGGGATCATGAACTGGAACAAGCTCGGCTTCCTGGCCCGGAAGTTCGCCGACCACGGCGCCGCCGTAGTCGCCGGCCGGTACATCCAGAACGCGTTCTGGCAGGAGCCCCAGCTCATCGACACCTCCGACCCGCTGCTCGGCATGGCCCAGCACTACCTGCTCTGCCCGACCAACCACGGGAACAAGACGCTGGAGTACCTCACCCTGCGCGACTGCCGGGAGTACGACGTGGATGGCATTGTCTTCCACTCTACCCGGACCTGCCGGGCGTTCACCGGTCCACAGCGCCTGCTGGCCAAGGCAGCCCGCGACCAGCTCGGCATCCCCTCGATCTTCTTCGAGGGCGACGTGGCGGACGCTTCCTTCTACAAGGAGGAGATCCTCGACAGCCGGCTCGTCGCCATGCTGGAGGCCATCGACATCGCCCGCGAGCGCGGCGACCACAAGCTTGCCGGCGCGGGCGCCACGGTGGTGGGGTCGTCGTGACCGGCCGCGAGGCGCACTACCTGGGGGTGGACCTGGGGTCGACGACCGCGAAGGCCGTCGTCGTCGACGACGACGGCGCCGCAGGCGCCGCGCCCCCCCGCG
>JADGHD010000077.1 GCA_019689615.1 Frankia sp.
AGGACGCGGTCGAGGTAGTCGTTGGCGAACACCCCCGCCGGGTCCGCCTGGGCGCGGACCGCGAGGAAGTCGTCGAACCGCGGGTAGAGCCCGCGCAGCGCGGCGGCGTCCAGCGTGTGCAGCTTTCCCCAGTGCGGCCGCCCGCCGGCCGCGACCATGATCTTCTCGACCATGGCGAAGTACTCCTCGTGCGGCGTGCGGTGGTCGACGTGCACGGCGACGTAGCCGGTCGGCCGGCCGAAGGCCGTCGACAGCCACACCTCGTCGGCCGCGGCGACCCGCACCTCGACCGGGAACGAGATCCGCAGGCCGCTGCGCTCGACGGCGGCGGCGAGCTCGCGGACCACGCCGGCCAGCTCCTCCCGCGGCACCGCGTACTCCATCTCCTTGAACCGGACCCGCCGCGGCGAGGTGAACACCCGGTAGGAGAGGTCGGTGTAGGTGCGCGGGCCCAGCGCCCGCGAGGTCAGCCGGGCCACCGGCTCGATCGTGCCCGGCAGCCGCCGGCCGGTCGCCACCACCAGCCCGAACACGGAGTTCGACAGGAACTCGTCGTCGAACCAGCCGCGCAGCCGGGGCAGCGGGTCGAGCCCGTCGGCCAGCGGGACCCGGGTGTTGCGCTTGGTGAGCGTGCGGTCCGTGTGCGGGAACCAGTAGAACTCGGCGTGGTCGACCCCGTCGAAGAACTCGTCGAAGCCGTCCAGCAGCTCGCCCAGCCGGGCCGAGCCCTCCTCGGCGCGCAGCGCGAACAGCGGCACGGCCTGCAGCGTCACCGAGGTGACGACGCCGACCGCGCCGAGCCCGACCCGGGCGGCGGCGAACAGCTCCGGGCGCTCGGCCGCGGAGCAGGTCACCACGCTGCCGTCGCCGAGGACCAGCTCGAACGCGCGGACCTGGGTGGCCAGGCCGCCGAACCGGGCGCCGGTGCCGTGGGTGCCGGTGGCCAGCGCGCCGGCGATCGTCTGCTCCTCGATGTCGCCCAGGTTGGCCATGGCCAGCCCGGCCTCGGCGAGCAGCCGGTTGAGCCGGCGCAGCGTCATCCCGGCGCCGACGCTGACCAGCCCGCTGGCGGCGTCGAGCGCGATCAGGTCGGCGCACCGGTCCAGCACGAGCTGGGTAGCCGGCCCGTCCGGCCGCCCGACCGCGGTGAACGAGTGGCCGGAGCCGATCGGGCGGACCCGGCCGCCCTTCTCGCTCGCCCGGGCGACGATCGCGGCCACCTCGTCGGCGCCCGCCGGGTGCGCCACCTCCCGCGGGCTCGCGGACTGGTTGCGCGCCCAGTTCGACCAGGCCGACGGCCGCGTGGCCGAGCCGGGCGCGACCTGGCCGTCGCCACCGTTGCCTCCTGGCCGCGCGCGCCGCCAGCGGGCGGAAGAGCCCACGGACCACCTCCCGATGCGGTGATACCGCTCCATGGTGACGTGCCCGACCGGCGGATACCCGGGCGGGTTGGTGCGCCGGTGCGTTCGCGATGCACACTGCCGCATATGGCACACCGGCCCGCTGACCTCCGCCCATGCTGAGGACAGCCCACCGACCGACCACAGCGGGGCCGGACTGGGCCCGGCTGGCGGCGGCGACCGCCGACCTCGACCCGCCGTTCGCCGTCGTCGACCTGCCGGCGCTGCTGGCGAACGCGGCCGACATGCGCCGGCGCGCTGGCGGGCGCCCGATCCGGGTGGCCAGCAAGTCCGTGCGCGCCCGGGAGGTGCTGCGCCGGGTGCTCGCCCTCGACGGGTACGCCGGCGTCCTGGCCTACTCCCTGGCCGAGGCGCTCTGGCTGGCCGAGGGGCTGCCCGGGACGGACATCGTCGTCGGCTACCCGACCGCCGACCGGGCGGCGCTGCGCGCGCTGGCCGCCAGCGAGGAGCTGGCCAGCCGGGTGACGCTGATGGTCGACTCGGTCGACCAGCTCGACTTCGTGGATGCGGCCCTTCGGGGCGGTGACGGGGGCGGCCTCGGGCCGGGACGGCGCCCGCCGCTGCGGGTGTGCCTGGACCTGGACGCGTCGCTGCGGCTCGGCGGCGGACGGGTGCACCTGGGAGTACGCCGCTCGCCGGTGCACACCCTGGCCGAGGCCACCGCCCTGGCCAGGGCGGTCGGGGCGCGGCCAGGGTTCCGGCTGGTCGGGCTGATGGCGTACGAGGCCCAGATCGCCGGGCTCGGCGACGCCCCGGCCAGCCGGCTGCGGGCCGCGGCGCTGCGCCGGATCCAGGCCAGGTCGCGGGCGGAGCTGGCCGAGCGGCGGGCGGCGGTGGTCGCGGCGGTGCGCTCGCTCGCCCCGCTGGAGTTCGTCAACGGCGGCGGCACCGGCAGCCTGCACACCACGTCGGCCGAGCCGGCGGTGACCGAGCTGGCCGCCGGGTCGGGGCTGTACGGGCCGACGCTGTTCGACAGCTACCGGGCGTTCACCCCGGCCCCGGCGGCGCTGTTCGCGCTGGCGGTGGTCCGCCGGCCGGCACCGGGCTTCGTCACGGTCGCCGGCGGCGGCTGGATCGCCTCCGGCCCGCCGGGGCCGGACCGCTCCCCCCGCCCGGTGCACCCGGCCGGGCTGCGACTGATCGGCACGGAGGGCGCCGGCGAGGTGCAGACGCCGCTGCGCGGGCGGGCCGCCGACCGCCTGCGCCCGGGCGACCGGGTCTGGTTCCGCCACGCCAAGGCGGGCGAGCTGTGCGAGCACGTCAACGAGCTGTACCTGGTCGAAGCCGACGGCTCGGTCGAGGCGGTCCCCACCTACCGCGGCGAGGGCCGGGCGTTCTGACCCCGCGGCGCTGCTGCGGCCCGCGCCGCGCCGTCTAGCCGAGGTGGACGCCGGGAGCGAACTTGGGGACCCGGAAGCTGACCTTGGTGCCGGCGCCGGGGGCGGTCTCGACGACCAGGCCGCACTCGTCACCGAAGACCGAGCGCAGCCGGGCGTCGACGTTGCCGAGGCCGACCGAGCCGCCGACGTGCTCGCCGGCCAGCACCCGCCGGACCACCTCCGGGTCGCTGCCGGCCCCGTCGTCCTCCACCCAGATGTGCGCGGCGGCGCCGTCGTCGGTCGCGCCGAGCGAGATGTGGCCGACGCCGGGGCGGCCCTCGATGCCGTGCCGGACCGCGTTCTCCACCAGCGGCTGGATCGACAGGAACGGGATGACGACCGGCAGCACCTCGGGCGCCACCAGGATCTGCACGACCAGCCGGTCGCCGAACCTGGCCTGCTCCAGGGCCAGGTAGCGCTCGACGTTGCGCAGCTCGTCTGCCAGGGTGGTGAACTCGCCGCTGCGGCGGAACGCGTACCTGGTGAAGTCGGCGAACTCCAGCAGCAGCTCCCGCGCCCGCTCCGGGTCCGTGCGCACGAACGAGGCGATCGCCGCCAGCGAGTTGTAGATGAAGTGCGGGCTGATCTGCGCCCGCAGCGCCCGCAGCTCGGCCTCCACCGCCCGCGTCCGCGACGCCTCCAGCTCGGCCAGCTCGACCTGCGTGGACACCCAGCGGGCCAGCTCCTCGACCGCGCGGGCGAGCCCGGCGCCGACCGCGGGGGCGTAGGCGACCAGCGCACCGACCACCTCGTCGCCGCTGGTCACTGGCGCGACCACGGCCGCGCCCACCGGGCAGGCCGGGTCGTCGCAGCGCCGCGGCCCGCCGCCGTCGCCGTCGTTCCCTCCAGCCAGCTCCCCGCCGCCGTCGCGCTCGCCGGAGCCACCGTTGCCGACCGGGCCGAGCACCGCGACGTCGGCCGCGGTGAGCACGGCGGTGCGGCCGGCGGTGAGCGCCGGCGCGGCGTGGCGGACCGCGTCCGGGCCATGGCGGGTCTCGCCGGGGCCGTCCCAGGCCAGGGTGCGGGTGGTGTCGGTGATCGCCACGGCGGAGGTGCCGAGCAGCGCGCGCAGGTGGCGGACCGCCTTGGCCGCTCCCGCCGGGCCGAGCCCTTCACGCAGGTGCGGGGCCGCCAGCGAGGCCGTGTGCAGCGTCGCGAACGTGGCCCGTTCGGCCTGCGTCCCCAGCCCGTCTGGGCTGCGCAGCATCCGGGCCACCCTGACGCCGACGATGGCGGCGAGCGCGCCGATCAGCGCGCCCACTGCCAGCCAGACCAGCTGGTCGAGCTCCACGGCGGCACGGTAGCCCAGTTCGCCCGGTTCATCACGCCCGCCGAGGCACTCCCGCCGCCCAGGCCCGCTCAGCAGCGATGGGGGTCGCCGGGCCTGGCCGAGGCGACGGTGGCGCGCTCGGCACCCGGACGGAAGCCGCCGAGCCAGACCGGGGGCTGATCCGGCTGGCGGGAGCGCGGCGGCCGCCAGTCGCGGCCGTCACGCGAGTCGGCGCCCCAGCGCAGGGCGACGATCGTGAGGAGGACGAGGATGCCGATGAGGACGATCGCGGTGACCATGCCCCCCACACTGCGCGCCGCGGATCAATCAGTCCATCGATATTTTCCAGAACAGACCGTTAAGGAGAGCTACACGGCTGCCCGGGCGGGCACCGGCCGGCGCCGGCCGGTGAACCGGCTGGCTAGTCGTCCACGCGGATGTCGACGACCTCGCCGCCGGTGAGCGCGACCAGCTCGTCCGGGGTGGTCGGGAAGACCGCGTTCGGGGTGCCGGCGGCCGCCCACAGCTCGGAGTGGGTCATCAGGTCCCGGTCGATCAGGATGCGCAGCGGGTGGGCGTGCCCGACCGGCGGCACCCCGCCGATGGCGTACCCGGTGGCCTCGCGGACGGTCTTCGCGCCGGCCCGGCCGACCGGCTCGCCCACGACCCCGGCGACCTTGTCCGTGTCCACCTGGTTGACCCCGGAGCACAGCACCATCAGCGGCTTCTGACCGGCCAGGAAGACCAGGCTCTTGACGATCCGGTCTACGGTCGTGCCCAGCTCGACGGCGGCCTCGGTTGCGGTGTGTGAGCTGTTCGGCAGCTCCCTGACCTCGCCGGCCGCGCCCAGCTCGCGCAGCTTCTCCTGGAAACGCTCAGCCGTCGGATGCATGCGATGCCCCTGCCCGTCCCTGCGGATGCCGTCTGATCAGGTGTACCAGGGTCGCGCGGGCGCCGCGAACATCGTTGTGCTGCCCTGGCCAGCGTGGGCCCGCCGCTGGCCTGGACGTGGGCTGGGTGGGCAAGCCGACTACGGACCGTGGCCAGGCCGGCGGCGCGCGGCGACGCCGGCCGCGGGCTAGCCGAGCGTGGCCGGGACCCGGCCGGCCGCGTGCTCGCCGCCCGGGTCGGCCGCCCCGGCCCCGCCCGCGGCGGCCGCCCCGGCGCCGGCCGCGCCCGCGCCAGCGACGGCCACCTCGCCGGCGGCGCGCAGCAGCGCGTCGAGCACCACCGCGACGTGCGGGGCGGTCGCGGAGCCGCGGCGCAGCGCGATCACCAGCGGGCGGACCGTGCGCTCGGCCAGCGGCCGCAGCACGACCTTGTCGGTGGAGCTCAGCCCCGCCAGCCGCGGGATGAGCGCGACCCCGCAGTTCGCCTCGACCAGTCCGAAGACCACCGGGAACTCGTCGCAGCGGTGCCGGATCCGCGGGGAGAACCCGGCGGCCCGGCACGCGTTCTCCAGGATCACCAGGCAGGCGGTGCCCTGCCGGCTGGCGACGAAGGTCTCCCCGGCGAGGGCCGCCAGCGGCACGGCGTCCAGCCCGACGAGCGGGTGGTCGGCCGGCAGCGCGACGTCGAACAGGTCGTCGAGCAGCTTCAGCGCCTCGATCCGGCCGTCGCTGACGGGGTGGTCGGCGGCGAAGCCGACCGCCAGGTCCAGCTCGCCGCCGACCAGCATGTCGTAGCAGCCCGGCGGGTCGACATCGATGATGGTGAGGTCGATGCCCGGGTGGCTGCGCCGCAGCGCCTCGATCGCCGGCACCACGATGCCGGTGATCGCGGTCGGGAAGGCGGCGACGGTGACCGTGCCCGCCTCGCCCCGGCTGAGCGCGGCGAGGTCCGCCTCGACCCGCTCGAGCTGGGCGAAGATCTCGTCGGCGTGCCGCAGCAGCACCCGGGCGGCGGCGGTGAGCCGCACCCCGCGGCCCTGCGGCTCGAGCAGCGGGACGCCGACCTCCTTGGCGAGCGTGGCGAGCTGCTGGCTGACCGCGGACGGGGTGAGGTGCAGCGCCAGGGCGGCCGCGTGCACGGTGCCTCGGCTGTCGAGCTCTCGGAGCAGGCGGAGCCGCCGGACATCGATCATGAAGTGGAGCTTAATCGTTCTGACGAAAAAGACTAGCTGGACCGACGGATCCGGCGGGCGCACGCTGGCTCCATGCCTGCTGCCGCCCTCGTCGCGCCGGCCGGGTCAGGACTTGCGGACCCGGGTGACGACGGTCGTGTCCGGCTCGATGCCGGGCTGCTCGCCAACGTCCTCGCCGAGGTAGGCCTGGCGGACCCGGTCGTCGGCCAGCAGCTCGGCCGCCGGGCCCTCGAGGACGACGTGCCCGGTCTCCAGGACGTAGCCCCGGTTGGCGATCTTCAGCGCCTGGGCCGCGTTCTGCTCGACCAGCAGCACGGCCACGCCCTCGCTGTTGATCTGCGAGATGACCTCGAAGATGGTCCGCACGACCAGCGGCGCCAGCCCCATCGACGGCTCGTCGAGCAGCATCAGCCGGGGCCGGCTCATCAGGGCCCGGCCGATCGCGAGCATCTGCTGCTCACCGCCGGAGAGCGTGCCGCCGTCCTGGGATATCCGTTCCTTCAGCCGCGGGAACAGCGCGAAGACCCGCTCCAGGTCCTCGCCCACGTGCCTGCGGTTGTGGAACGCCCCCATGAGCAGGTTCTCGCGCACCGACATCGTCGGGAAGATCCGCCGGCCCTCGGGGGCGTGCGCCACGCCGAGCTCGACCAGCCTGTGCGGCGGGATCCGGGACAGCGGCTCGCCGTCGAGCCGGATCTCGCCCCGCCGCGGCTTGAGCAGGCCGGAGATCGTGCGCAGGGTCGTCGTCTTGCCGGCGCCGTTCGCGCCCAGCAACGTGACGATCTCGCCGGCGTCGACGGTGAGGTTCACCCCGCGCAGCGCGGTCACCGCGCCGTAGGAGACCTCGACGTCGACCAGCTCCAACAGCATCAGTCCAGGTCCTTTCGGCCAAGGGCGGGCGCATCGGCGGCGGCGCCGGCCGCGTCGGCCGTCGACTCGCCATTCTCCGTGCCCAGGTAGGCCTCGATGACCGCCGGATCCCGCTGCACCTCGGCCGGGGTGCCATGAGCGATCACCCGGCCGAAGTTCAGCACGACGACGGACGCCGCCACCGACATGACCAGCCGCATGTCGTGCTCGATCAGCAGGACCGAGATGCCGTTGGCGGCGATCGTCTGGATCAGCTCGGCCAGCTCGCGCTTCTCCGCCGGGTTGGTGCCGGCGGCCGGCTCGTCGAGCAGGAGCAGCCTCGGCTCGGTGCCCAGCGCCCTGGCGATCTCCAGCCGGCGCTGCTCGCCGTACGGCAGCGAGGCGGACACCTCGTGGATCCGGTGCTCCAGGCCCACCATCCGCAGCAGTTCGACGGCGCGGCCGACGCCCTCCCGCTCGGCCCGGCGCATGTGCGGCAGGCCGAGCATCGTCGACAGCGAGCCGTAGCGCTGCCGCATCTCGATCCCGACCTGGACGTTCTCCAGCGCCGACAGGGCGGGGAACAGCCGGATGTTCTGGAACGTCCGGGCGATGCCGAGCTTGGTGATCGCGTGCGGGCGCCTGCCGACGAGCTGGTGCGTCGTGCCCGGCTCCGGCGAGAAGAACACCCTGCCATGCTGCGGCCTGTATGCCCCGGTCAGGCAGTTGAACAGCGAGGTCTTGCCGGCGCCGTTCGGCCCGATCACGGCGAGGATCTCCCCGCGGCGCTGGCGCAGCGACACGCCGTCCAGGCTGGTGACACCGCCGAAGCGCAAGGTCAGGTCCCGGGCGTCGACCACCAGGTCCTCGCCGGGCGCGCCGGGCGCGCTCGGCGCGCCGGTCGGCGCCTGGCGGGGCGCGACCACCGCGTCACCACGACGATGGCGGCTCATGCCTGGGCTCCCTCGGGCCGGGCGCCGCCCAGCGAGTCGGCGCCGCCGACGCCCTGTTCCGAGAGCTGGATCTCCCGCTTCCGGCGCCGAGACGGGATCAGGCCCTGCGGACGGAAGATCATCATGAGGATCACCACCGCGCCGAAGTAGATGTACCGGTCCGTCGGCGGCACCGGGTCCCGCAGGTAGTAGGCCAGGCCCTGCAGGACGGCCACGCCGACGACCACGCCGAGGCGGGAGCCCATCCCGCCGAAGATCACGAGCGTCACGACGAGGAAGCTGGCCTGCAGGCTGAACGACTGCGGGTTGAAGAACTGCTTGCTCGCGAACAGCACGCCGGCGAACCCGGACACCGATGCGCCGATGGCGAACGCCAGCAGCTTCATCTTCAGCGTCGGTACGCCGGTCGCCTCCGCGGCGATCTCGTCCTCCCGGATCGCCGCCCAGGACCGGCCGATCCGGGAGCGCTCCAGCCGGCCGAACGCGATCATCACGGCCACGACGATCACGAGCAGCACGTAGTAGTACGGCATGGGGTCGTTCCCCCAGTCGTACTCGAGCCCGAGCATGTTGATCGACAGATGCGGGACACCGAACGCGCCGCGCGGGCCGTTCGTGAGGTTGTCCGCGTTGTTGGCGATCAGGTGGATGATCTCGCCGAACCCGAGGGTGACGATCGCCAGGTAGTCGCCGCGCAGCCGCAGCGTGGGACCGCCGAGGATCACGCCGGCGATGGCCGCCAGGATCAGCGCGATCGGCATCACCAGGAAGGGGTTGAGGAGGAACGGCGAGTGCACCGGCAGCGCCTTGTCGGTGGTGAAGTACGCGGTCGCGTACGCGCCGATCGCGAAGAAGGCGATGTACCCGAGGTCGAGCAGGCCGGCGTAGCCGATGACGACGTTGAGCCCGAGGGCCAGCAGCGCGTAGATCCCGATGTCGTTGACCAGCGCCTGGCGCGCGGCGCCGGAGAGGAACAGCGGCGCGAGTATCGCGATCGCCAACAGCACCAGGTTGGTCACGATCGGTGCGTAGCGGTGCTGGGGCAGCCCGCTCGCCACCACCGGCTCGCGAACCCTGGCGATCAGCGTGGTCACCAGCGGGCGGGCCAGCGGCGCCGCGGCGACCACCAGCCACAGGGCTACCGCGAGGAGGAGGAAGACCACGATCCTCGGGTCGAGGATCGAGTCCCTGACCGCGCCCAGCGGTTCGTCCGCCGTCCCGTCCGGGCCGGTGGCCACGGCGGCGACCAGACCGAGCAGCAGATAGGTGCCCAGCCGCCGCAGCCCGTTCAGGCTCAGCAGCGCCGCCGCGAGCGTGGCGCGGGCGCCGCGCGCCGGCCCCGGCTGCCCGGCGGGCGGCGCGGGGGGTGTCGTCGCGGTGGTGGTGGCGGTCACGCTGCCCTCCCCAGCTTCTCGCCCAGCAGACCGGACGGCCGGATCATGAGGATCGCCACGAGCACCAGGAACGCGATCACGTCCTTGTACGACGCGTCGAAGAGGTAGCCGCCGTAGCTCTCGACCAGGCCGAGCACGATCCCACCGAGCATCGCCCCGCGGACGTTGCCGATGCCACCGAGGACTGCGGCGGTGAACGCCTTCACGCCCGGAATGAAGCCCATGTTGTACGCGGCGCTGAAGGTCATCGCGTACAGGAAGCCACCGGCGCCGGCCAGCAGGCCGCCGATGACGAAGGTCATCACGATGACCCGCTCGACGTTGACCCCCATCAGCACCGCGGTGTCGCGGTCCTGGGCCACGGCCCGGATGCTCTGGCCGAGCCGGGTCCTGGCCACCAGGGTGTCGAGCATGATCAGCATGGCCATCGCGGTCGCGAAGATCACGACCGTCTTGGTGTTCACCGTCGCCCCGAAGAGCTTGAACACCTCACCGTTGGTGAACGGCGTCTCGATGGTGACGTTCTGGCGCTCCCACATCTTGCCCGCCAGGTTCACCGCGAACAGCGAGGCGCCGATCGCGCTGATCAGGTAGGCAAGCCGGGGCGCGTTCCGCTTCCGCAGGGGGCGATACGCGACCCGCTCGAGGCAGAACGCCGCCGTCGCGCCGCAGATGGCGCCCACTCCGAGGCCGAGCGCGACGATCCCGACGGAGGCCAGGCCGGACGGCACGTCCCCGCCGTCGCCCATCACGGCGCGCGCGGCGAAGATCCCGCCGAACGCGCCGAACATGAATACCTCGCTGTGCGCGAAGTTGATCAGCTGCAACACGCCATATACCAGCGTGTAGCCCAGCGCGATCACCGCGTACAACGAGCCGCTCATCAGCCCGTCAACGGTGAGCTGCCAGAACTGGTCCAGGAAGCCCATACATCCGCCTTGTCGATGTTGCCCAGCGGGGCCCCGCCCCGTGGGCAGGTGGGCGGGTCTGCTACGCCGACGGCGGCGCCCCCGTGAAGCTGTTGTGTCGGTCTTTCCGGACCGCCGGACATGCGACCTGGCCGGTCACGTCTCCGCCAGCCCCGAAAAATCTCCGGCCTCGCGCCCGGTGCCGCCACCGCGCCACGCGGCGGGCCGCCGCGGACCGACCCGCGTCAGCGCCGCCTCGGCCGGATGATGCCGCCCGGCGGGGCCGTCCGGCCGCCGGGCCGGGCCGCGTCCTCCCTCTCGCAGGCAAAGACGGGCCCAGTTACCGGGCAGAGCCAGACAAACGGTGAGCAAGCGCCGCCGACACTACCGAGCGGCGTTGCGCGCCAGCTAGTAGGGCGGGCCTGCAACAGAACAACGGTTATCCATCGGACGGCCAGCCCTGCCACGCGGCCCTCGTCCAGCCGCTGCCCCTGCTGGGCCCGCCGGCAGTCGCGCGCTCTCCCGCGGCGCCACCACGGACGCGGCGCCGCGGGAGGGGCGACAGGCCTGCTGGCAGAGATCAGCCGCCGAGCAGCTCGGAGACCGGGCCGACCACGCTGATCGCGCCGTCCTTCACCTCGTAGATGAGGACAGCCTGGTCGGTGACCTCACCCTGCGGGGTGAACTTGATCTGCTTGGTCAGGCCAGGGACGTCGACGCTGCCGAAGGCGCCGGCGACCGACTCGCGGGTGACGTCGCCGTTCAGGCCCTTGATCACCTCGATGATCGCCATCGTGGCGTCGTAGGCCTCGGCCGAGTACGTGCCCGGCTCGGCGTTGTCGTTGACCCGCTTGTAGGACTCGACGAAGCTCGCCGCGTCCGGGTCCGCCTGGGCCCACAGGCACGGGCAGCTGATCAGGACGCCCTCGGCGGCCGCGGCACCGGCCTGGTTGACGTACTCGGGGTCGAGCGAGCCGTCGCCGGACATCAGCGTGCCGGTGAAGCCCTTGTCCTTCAGCGCCTTGGTGAACAGCGAGAACTGCGAGTAGTAACCCGCGTAGTAGACCACGTCCGGGTTCTCGGACATGATCTTGGTGGCCTGGGACGTGTAGTCCTGGGTCGGGTTGATGCTCTCGTGCACGAACGCGGTGCCGTTGGCGGTCAGCTGCTCCTCGATGACCTTCGCCAGGCCGGCGCCGTACTCGGACGCGTCGTCCACGGAGTACACCTTGGTCGCCTTGAGGACCTTGGAGATGTAGTCCGCGACGGACTTGCCCTGGACGTCGTCGGTCGGGATGACCCGGTAGAAGGTCTCGAAACCGAGCGTGGTCAGCTCGGGGTTCGTCGCGGACGGGCTCACGGAGAGCAGGCTGGCCTCGGAGAACACCGGCTCAGACGCCTTGGTCGCGCCGGAGAACATCGGCCCGACGACGGCGATCACGTCGCTGTTGTCGGCGAGCTTGCTCGCGGCCGTCGGGCCCTGGTCCGGCGAGCCCATGTCGTCCGACTCAACGAGTTCGAGCGTGAACGGCGCGTCGGCCGTCGCGTTCCACTCCTCGATGGCGGTCTTGACGCCGTTGAGCCCGTTGATCCCCAGCTGCTGGTTGTCGCCGGACAGCGGGCCCTGGAAGCCGATCGTGTAGACCGGCTTGTCGCCGCCGCTGCTGCCCGAGCCGCCCTCGTCGTCGTCGCTGCCACAGGCGGCCGCGGTCACCGCCACGGTCGTCGCGAGCGCCAGGGCGCCCAGCAGCCTTCGTCTTGCCATCAAGATCCTCCTACTTGTGCCGGCACAACCCCCGGGTTGACGAGCCCGGCTCCCTGGATCGCACCGAGTGATGCGCATCACCCGCGAGGGCTCACCCTAACTGCGAGGGCTTGCCGGTCCGCAGCCGATGCGGCCTCTCCCCTGCCCCGACACACGACAACCGGCAGCCCGACAGCCTTTGCCCAGGCTGTGGGCTCCCGGTCGACTAGCGTCGAGTTGGCGGAAACCTAGTCCTTCGCGCCGGTCTGCCGGTAGTCCTGTTGAGGTGTTGTTACCTGGTGGACACAAAAGAGGTCACTCGGTGAGAGATCTGTTCACCAGTCGACGAACCGGTGACTCGGCGTGCGGCGGCCGCGCCCCGGGCCGTGACGCAACCGCGCAGGTCAGCACACCGCACCCGGCGCTGCGCCAAGTCGAACGACAAGGGCGCGACATTGCAGTCGTAACACGCGCCCCTGCCGAGCACCGGTCAGCGCCGACCGGCCTCCTCCCGACGGCGTCGACCTGCGCCGCACCGCTCGGCCCAGCCGACGCCCTGGCGCCCCGGCCCGGGCAACGGACGGCGGGGCAGCGCACCGGCCGGACACGCAACCGTCCACAGCGGCCGGCCCGGCTCCTTATCCTCTGGGCATGCCTCGATACGACTACCGCTGCCGGGTCTGCGACACCTCGTTCGAGGTGCGGCGCAGCATCCACGAGGACGCGCCGGCCACGGCTGTGCCCTGCCCGGCGGGGCACCAGGAGACGTCGCGGGTCTTCTCCGCGGTCGCCGTCCACCGGGGCGCCGCGGCCTCGGCCCCGGCCCGCGTCCCCGCGCCCGTCGGCGGCGGCGGCGCGTGCTGTGGTGGCGGCTGCTGCGGCTGAGCCACACTCGGCCG
>JADGHD010000078.1 GCA_019689615.1 Frankia sp.
CGGGCCGGCAGCTGACGGGCCGGCGGGCGACGGCGCGGCGGACAGCAGGCCGGGCACGTCCGCGCCGACGGTGCGGGAGCTCGGCGAGTTCGGCCTCATCGCCGAGATCACGGCGGGGCTGCCCGGCCACGGGCGGGTGCTGGTCGGCCCGGGCGACGACGCCGCCGTGGTCACCACGACCGACGACCGGTTCGTCATCACCACCGACGCGCTGGTCGAGAACCGGCACTTCCGGCTCGACTGGTCGTCCGCCTACGACGTGGGCCGCAAGAGCGCCGCGCAGAACCTCGCCGACGTCGCTGCCATGGGGGCGCGCCCGTCCGCGCTGGTCATGGCGCTCGCGGCGCCCGCGTCGCTGCCGGTGGCCTGGGCACGCGGCCTCGCCGACGGCCTGCGCGACGAGGCGGCGGTGGCCGGCGCCGCGGTCGTCGGCGGTGACATCACCGGCGCCGACCAGATCGTCATCGCGGTGACGGCGACCGGCTACCTCGACGGTCGGGCGCCGGTGCTGCGCTCGGGCGCCCGCCCGGGCGACCGGGTGGTGCTCGCCGGCCGGCTGGGCTGGTCCGAGGCCGGGCTGCGGCTGCTGCTCGCCGGCCGCCGCGAGCCGGCCGAGGTGGTCGCCGCCCACCTGCGCCCGGCGCCCCCGTACCCGCTCGGCGTCGAGCTCGCCACGGCCGGCGCGACGGCGATGTGCGACACGAGCGACGGCCTGCTGGCGGACCTCGGCCACATCGCCGAGGCCTCCGGCGTGCTGATCGACGTCGCCAGCGCCGCCATCCCGCTGGCCGGCCCGGTCCGCGAGGCCGCCCGGCTGCTCGGCGCCGACCCCCTCACCTGGCTGCTCGCCGGCGGCGAGGACCACGCCCTGGTCGCGACCCTCCCGCCGGGCGCCCCGACGCCGCCCGGCTGCCACCAGATCGGCACGGTCACCGGCGGCGCGCCCGGTGTCCTGGTCGACGGCAGGCCGTACACCGGCCCCCGCGGCTTCGACCACTACCGCTGACGACGGCATTGCCGCCGGCGCACCCGCGGCGCGCCGGCCGGCGCGGCAGCACCACCCAGGCTGTACCGGACTGCTTCCCGATGGACCGGCGCCCGGCAGGCCGCGGCGGATCTCGGCAGGAAGTGCCGCCGGTCTCTGCCGAGCAGAGCTCGTCGGCCGGTTCGGTTCGGGCCGGCCTGCGGTCGGTGCCTACGTCCTGCAGAACTGCCCCGCCACGTCGACCGCGCTGTCGAACGACTACCGGTTCGAGGAGACCGTCGCCCGCGAGCTGGTGGCCCTCGGTCGGCCGGGTGACGTGCTCGTCCTGGTGTCCGGCTCCGGCCAGAGCAGGAACCTGGTGCTGGCCGCGGAGCGGGCGACCGCCCACCGGATGGCGGCGGTCTGCCTGGTCGGCAACCGGGGCTCCGCGCTCGCCCAGGCCTGCGACCTGGCTATCCATGTGCCGTCACCGTCACTCCCGGTCATCCAGCAGGTCCATCTGGTGGTCATCCACACGGTCTGCCTGATCGTCGAGGACCTGCTTGGGGACGGCTGACTTGGCCCGTGCGGGGGAGGGCGGAGGCATTCCGGACACCGCGAGCGGCCGGGCGCTGGCGGCGTTCCCGCGGCTGGTGGCCTTCGACCTCGACGAGACCCTCGCGCCCCTCAAGGAGCCGGCGCCGGTCGCGACGACCTCGCGGCTGGCCTGGCTGTTGACGCTCGTCGACGTCTGCGTCCTGTCCGGCGCGGCGTTCGAGCAGTTCGAGTGGCAGCTGCTGCGGCCTCTGGCGGCGCAGGAGGGCCTGCTCGGCCGGCTGCACCTCATGCCGACCTGCGGCACCCGCTACTACCGGCGCCGCGACGGCGAGTGGAGCCTGGTCCACGCCGACGAGCTCACCGAGCCGGAGCGCGCCCGCGTCCGCGCGGTGCTGGCGACGTCGGCCCGGGAGCTCGGCCTGTGGGAGCCGGTGTCGTACGGCGAGCGGATCGAGGACCGGGGAACGCAGGTGACCTTCTCGGCGCTTGGCCAACAGGCGCCGTACGCCAGCAAGAAGGCCTGGGACCCGGACGGCAGGCGGCGCGCCGCGCTGGTGGAGCGGGTCCGGGCGGCGCTGCCAGGCTTCGAGGTCCGCGCCAACGGCTACACGTCCGTCGATGTCACCCGCGCCGGCGCCGACAAGGGCCAGGCCATCCGCCGGCTGATCTCGCTGCTGGGCCTCACCAGGGACGAGGTGCTGTTCATCGGTGACCGGCTCGACCCGGCGGGGATCGACTACCCGGTCTACCTCGCCGGCGTCACCTGCCTGCCCGTGACCAGTTGGGAGCAGACCGTCGCGGTGATGGACGGCCTGCTCGACTGGCATCGCGACCCGGCCTGCTGCCCACTGGCGGCGCGCTTCGTCCGCCTCGCCGTCTAGCCCGGCGGACCGCCGGTGGCGCGGGGCGTTGGTCAGAACGGGGTGTTGGTGTAGGCGACAGCGCCGCCGTAGTGCGGGGAGGAGTGGCAGGCCACGGCCGTGGTGGGGGTGCCGCGCTGGCGGTCGCCGGCCCGGCCGGACAGCTGCAGGTAGCACTCCACCATCTGCGGGACGCCGTGCATCCGGCCGTTGCCCAGCGCACCGCCGCTGGTGAGGGCGGGCAGGGCGTCCGGGCGGCCGCTGTCGATCCCGCCGGCGGCGACGAACCGGTGCGCCTCGCCGGGCTGGCAGTAGCCGAGGGCCTCCAGCCACAGGTATACGAACGGGGAGAAGCCGTCGTAGACCTGCGGCAGGTCGACCTCGGCCGGGCCGGCCAGGCCGCTGCGCTCCCAGAGCCGCCGGACGAGCAGCCCGCCCGCCTCCTGCAGGTCGTCGAGCGGCCAGTGCGCCTGCACCCGCCGCCGGGGTGGCAGGCCGCCCGCGTAGCCGGCGACGTAGACCGGCCTGTGCGGCAGGTCGGCCGCCCGCTCGGCCGAGGTGAGCACGAAGGTCGCGACGCCGTCGACCGGGATGTCGCAGTCGTAGCGGCAGATCGGGTCGCAGATGAACGGCGCGGCCAGGTACTCCTCGGCCGACAGCGGCCTGCCGTACCAGTACGACCACGGGATCCGCGAGCCGTTGCGGCGCGCCTCGACCAGCACCTGGGCCAGCGACTCCCGGGTGGCGCCGTAGCGCTGGGCGTACTCCTGGTAGGTCAGCGCGATCATCTGGAGCGGGCCGAAGAAGCCCTGCGGGGCGGTCCACTGCAGCGGGCCGGGGGCCGTTCGCATCGGGTTGTCGTGGTAGCGGCCGCCGCGCGGGTTGTGCAGTGCCCGGTGCATCAGCACGTGGTCGGCGGCGCCGCTGGCGACCGCGTTGACCGCCAGCGCGACCGCGCCGGTCAGTGCGCCGACCCCGTCGAAGTTCGCGGTGTAGCGGGCGTCCGCGCCGCCCAGGTGCGCGGCCATCCACTGGGCGGAGACGATGCTGGTGCCGTCCTCCACCGCGTGCGCGCCCGAGGTGGGGAACAGCGCCGCGGTGACGAACCCGTCGATGTCGGCGGTGCGCAGCCCGGCGTCCTCGACCGCCCGCCGGCCGGTCTCGACGGCCAGCGCACCCAGCGACCGCGGCGCGTGCCGTTGGACCTGGCTGTGGGCGAAGCCGACGATCGCGACCTGGTTGCTCGACCGCATCCGCCCACTCATGCCGCCACCGCCAATCGGAACGCGGGGACCGCGACGTCCGCCGCGACGTCCTCGAACGCGACCGTCACCGGGTCGCCCAGGCGCGGGCCGGCGCCCGGGCCGTCGAGCAGGCGGCCGATCAGCCGCAGCTCGGGCTGCTCCGCCAGCTCCACGTCGACGAGCACGAACGGCACCTCGAAGCCGGGCAGGAACGACTGGTGCACCACCGTCCACGACCGCACCACCCCGCGGCCGCTCACCGGCTCGAAGGTGAAGCCGGGGTCGGTGGACCCGCAGTGCGGGCAGGTCAGGTCGGGCGGGTGGGTGAACATCCGGCAGCGGGCGCAGCGGGCGATCACCAGCTCGTGCCGGGCCGCCGCCGCCCAGTACGGCGCGGACGTCTCGTCGGGCACCGGTACCGGCCGGGGCCGTGGGCTGCCCGGTTCCGTCCCGGCCGCTTCCCCGGCCCGCCCGGCCGTGCGGGCCTCGGTCGTGTCGCTGGTCGTCATGGGATGACTCCGGCCTCCTTCAGCTCGGCGATCTCCTCCCAGCCGTGGCCGAGCTCCAGCAGGACCTGCTCGGTGTGCTCGCCGTGCTCGGGGGCGCGGCGCAGCACCGGCGGCCGCTCGTCGATCTGGACCGGGCCGGTGGGAAGGGCGTAGGTGGGCCCGCCGTCGGTGCCGGCGACCTCGCCGAGGTAGTCGTTGGCGAGGACCTGCGGGTCGGTGAGCAGCTCCTCGACGGCCTGTACCGGGGCCCAGGGCGCGTCGATCCGCGACAGCAGCTCCTTCCACTCCGCGAACGTGCGGGTGGCGAACTCGGCGGTCAGCTCGGCGACGCAGGCGTCCCGGTTCGCGGCGCGCGCGGCGAGGTCGGTGAAGCGGGGGTCCCCGGCCAGGTCCGGCCGGCCGATCAGGTCGCACAACGGCCGCCAGTAGCGGTCGGCCTCCAGGAAGACGAGCTGGATGTGCCGGCCGTCCTTGGTCCGGTACACCCCGGCCAGCGGGTTGGGCCCGCCGCCCGGGCCGGGCGGGGCCGAGCGCGGCTGGCCGCCGGCGAGCGCCGCGAGCACGTCGGACGCCACCGTCCACATCGCCGTGGCCAGCAGCGACACGTCCACGACCGAGCCGGTGCCGGTGCGCTCGCGGCGCAGCAGCGCGGCGGCGATCCCGAACGCCAGCGCCATCGCCCCGTTGCGGTCCCCCATGGCGCCGCGCTGGTTGACCGGGTACTCCAGGCCGGCGGGGGTCAGCACGTGGGCGAGCCCGCCGCGCGCCCAGAACGCGGTCCCGTCGTAGCCGGGGCTGTCGGCCTGCGGCCCGCGGACGCCGAAGCCGTGGCCACGGGCGTAGACCAGCCGGGGGAAGCGGGCCCGCAGGGTGTCCGCGTCGAGCCCGAGGCGCGCCAGGGCGCCCGGGCGGAAGTTGGTGATGAAGACGTCGGCGGTCGCGAGCAGCTCGTCCAGCAGCGCGCGCCCGCGCTCCTGGCGCAGGTCGAGGGCGATGGACCGCTTGCCGCGGTTGGCCATCGCCACCGACAGGTTCACCCCGCCGCTGTCGGTCCCGATGCCCTGGGTGGCGAGCGACCGGTAGGGGTCGCCCTCCGGCCGCTCGACCCGCACCACGTCGGCGCCCCAGTCGGCCAGCAGCGCCCCGGCCACCGGGGCGAACACCCACTGCGCCAGCTCCACCACCCGGACGCCGTCGAACGCCTCCGCCATGCCGGCCGCTGCCGGCGCGCCGCCGTCCACTCGGGCCTCCTCTCAGCCGCGTTTAGTCATTTGTCTAATCCTCGCGTCCGGCCGGCGCGACTGATTGACCCGCCCCCGGCTCCGCCGCTGGGCCGCTGGCGGGCGCCGGATCCCGGCAGCGGGCGCGACCGGGCCGGCGGCATTGGCGTGTGGCCCAGCTCCTCCCGCCCGCCGGGCCGGTTTGCCCACCGGGGGCGGGGCACGTTCCCCAGAGCCAGGACGGACCGCGCGGCCGGCCGCGGCTGGCCGCTGCCGAGAACAGGCGGAGGTAGCGACATGACCGTTCAGGCGGCGGAACGCGAGCGGCAGGAGGCCGCCCAGCTGCCCGAAGGCGACGCCGTGCGCACGCTGCTGGAGCAGCACGCCCGGATCAGGGAGCTGTTCCAGCACGTCAGCGAGGCCGAGGGGGAGCACCGCCAACAGGCGTTCGACGAGCTGCGGGCGCTGCTCGCGGTGCACGAGACCGCCGAGGAGATGGTGCTGCGGCCGGTAACCAGGAAGGTCGCTGGCGCGGACCTCGCCGACGCGCGCAACCAGGAGGAGGACAAGGCCACCCGGCTGCTCGCCGAGCTGGAGAAGACCGACGTCTCCTCGGCGGACTTCGACACCCGGCTGCGCCAGCTGGAGCAGGAGGTCGGCCAGCACGCGGAGCGGGAGGAACAGGAGGAGTTCCCGGCCGTGCGCGCCGGCTGCGACGAGGAGAAGCTGCGCAGGCTCGGCGACAGCCTGCGCGCGGTCGAGCACTTCGCCCCGACCCACCCACACCCGGGCACGGCGGGCTCGCCCCTGCGGCAGTGGGCGGTCGGCCCGTTCGCCTCGATCGTCGACCGGGTCCGCGACGCCGTGCGCGGGCGCGGCTAGCGCGGGGGTTCCGGTACAGGCAAGCACAGGGGAGGAGATGACGGCTGGCCCACCGGCCGGGGCTCCCGCCTGGCCGGACGTGGCCAGCCGGACGGCATGACGACGAGCCCGATCAGGTACGGAAGTTCCTCGGCGGCATGAACTACCCCGCCGAGCGCAGGAAGATTCTGTCGCAAGAAGATCCTGGCGGTGGCACGCGAGCAATCACGTTGCCGACCCCCTTGCGCTCGACCAGCGTGCCGCGGGGGCGCCCGATGGGCGGGCGGCCACGCCGGCGGCCGCTGCCATGGCGGTGGCGCCCGCCGCCGCAGGGGGAACGGCGCCGCCGCCCGGGGCGGCGGGGTCGGCCGTGACCCGGTCGATGGCGGCGAGCACGGCGGCCGGCGAGACCGGGTCCAGGCACGGGTGCCCGGGCACCGGGCACCCGCGGGCCCGGCAGCCGGCGCATTCGATGGCCTGGTTGCCGAGGAGCGCCAGCCGGTCGGTGTACGGCGCCCACCGCTCGGCGGGCACCGTCGGCGCGAACAGCGAGACGACCGGCACGCCGACCGCGGCGGCCAGGTGCGCGGGCCCGGTGTTGCCGCTGACCACGACCGCGGCCCCGGCCAGCACGCCGGCCAGCGCCGCCAGGTCGGTCCGGCCACCCAGGTCGCGCACGGGCGCGTTGGCCCGGACCCGCCCGGTGACGCTGACGGCGGCGGTAAGCCGGGCCTCGCCGGGGCCGCCGGTGACCACGACCGGCCGCCCGCCTTCGGCCAGCGCGCCGGCCAGCACCGCGAACCGTCGCGCCGGCCAGGCGCGGGCCGGCACCGACGCGCCCGGGTGCAGCACCACGTAGCGGCCGACGGCCCGCGCGATTGCCGCGCCGAGCAGCGGCGCCGGATCGGGCAGCGGCCAGCGGACGGCCAGCCGGCCATCGTCGCCGACGGGCAGCGGGTAGCCGAGCGCGGCGGCGGTCGACAGCGCCCGGCGCACCTCGTGCAGCGGCCCGCTGTGGCGCTCGGTCTCGTCGAGCCGGTGGCGGACGTCGAGCAGCGTGCCCGGGTAGTCCTCGCTGACCGCGGCGATCCGGCGGACCCCGGCCAGCCGCAGCAGCAGCGCCGTCGGCAGCGGGCTCTGGTGGAACGAGGTAAGGATCAGCGCGTCCTGGTAGCGGCCCCGGGCCAGCCGGTCCACGATCGCGTCGACGTCGGCGCGACGCGCCGGCGGCGGGGTGGCGTCGATCCACGGGCACGGCCAGACGACCACCTCGTCGACCCCGGGCAGCAGCCGGGCGGCCTGCTCGCCGCGCGGGCCGACGAGCAGGGTGACGTGGTCGGCGCCGGCGGCCACGGCGCGCACCGCCGGGCCGGCCAGCAGCACGTCACCCGCGCTGTCCAGGCGGACGACGAGCGCGCGCCGGCTCATCGCGGCGCCCCCGCGCCGGCGAGCAGCAGCTCGACGGCGGCCAGCAGGTCCGTGGCAACCTCCGGCGCCGCCGCGACCTCGGCTGGTCGGGTCACCTGCGTGGGGACCAGGATCCCGCGGGCCGCCACGGCGGCCGCCGCGGCCACGTCGGCCCCGGTGTCCCCGATCAGCGCGCACCGGTCGGCCGGCACGCCGAGCCAGGCGGCGGCCGCGAACGGCAGACTGGGCGCCGGCTTGCGGCAGCCACAGCCGTCGTCCGGGTGGTGCGGGCAGCAGAACACCGGCCCGAGCCCGCCGAGCAACTCGGCCAGCCGCTGGTTGACCGCGGCCACCTGGCCGTGGGTGAGCAGCCCGCGGCCGATCCCGCTCTGGTTGGACACCACGGCCGTCGCCACGCCGGCCGAGCGCAGCCGCGCCAACGCGGCGGCGGCCGTCGGCACCGGCGCCACCCGGTCCGGGTCGCCGTTGTACGGGACGTCCACACACAGGGTTCCGTCCCGGTCGAAGAGCACGGCGGCGGGGACGCTGGACACAGTCCCGTGACACATAGTCCCGTGGCTGCCCTCACGTAGCGGAAGAAAACTACTACGCAGGGTGGCTGGCTTTGGTCCCTGGCTGGCGGGCGGACTTGTCGGGGCACACCCCGAGGGCGGCGAGGACCGCCTCCACCCCGATGTCGGTCAGGCAGGCCGGGCCGTCGGCGGCGAGCGGGCAGCGCGCCGGCAGGCCGTCACCCGAGCCCGCCGTAGAGCCGCAGGTGGGCGTCGGCGACCGCCGGCCAGCCGCGGGCGGCGACCAGTGCCCGGCCGCCGGCGGTGACGGCCGCGCGCAGCCGCGCGTCGCCGAGCACCCGCCGGATCCCGGCCGCGAGCCCCGCCGGGTCGCGCACGCCGGGCACGACCACGGCCGTGCGACCGTCGACCAGGTCCGGGTCCGGCGGGTCCGCCGCGGTGACCACGGTCGGCACGCCGTGCGCCATGGCGGCTGCCAGTGCCCCGCTGCGGGCGGTCACCCCGGCGGGGCAGCACGCACGCGTCGGCGCCGAGCAGGATCCGCGACACCTCGGCCGCCGGCAGGTGGCCGGTGAACGTCACCCGCTCGGCGACGCCGGCCGTCCTGGCGTGCTCCACCAGCTCGCGGCGCAGCGCGTCGGCCTGCGCGGCCGGCAGCGCCCGGGAGGTGAACCCGCCGGCCACCACCAGCCGCAGCCCCGGCCGCTTACCGGCGAGCAGGGCCAGCGCGTCCAGCAGGTAGCGGACCCCCTTGACCGGGTGCACGGGTGCACCAGTGAGCCCGTGAGTACCCAGCGTCCGCGAGCTGTCATTGTTTGCTGGCGAGCAGTCTGGGCAGAGCTGGGCACAGACCGACGCCGCTGACCGCGACCGGAGGGCCCGTGACGACCGCCTTCGTGTCCCACCCGGCCGCCCGCACGAGACGCCGCCTCGACCTGTCCGCCGCCCGGCGGGTCCTCGTCATCCGGCCGGACAACCTCGGTGACGTCGTCCTGCTGACCCCGGCGCTGCGCGCGCTGCGCGCAGCGCTCCCGCCCGGCGCCCGGGTCGACCTGCTCGCGACGCCGGCCGGCGCCGCCGTGGCCGGCCTGGTCGAAGGGCTTGACGGCGTGCTCGAGGTGAGCTCGGTGTGCTGGCAGGACGCCGACGGACGGCCGGTCGACCAGGCGGAGCAGGCCAGCCTGGTCCGCCGGCTGGCCGCCGGCCACTACGACGTGGCCATCGTGTTCACGTCGTTCTCCGAGTCGCCATGGCCGGCGGCGTACGTGTGCGCGCTGGCCGGGATCGGGGTGCGGGCCGGGGCGTCCCGCGAGTTCGGCGGCTCGCTGCTCACCCACTGGGTCGACGACCTGCCCGACGGCCTGCACCAGGCCGACCGGGCGCTCGCGCTGCTGCAGCGGCTCGGCGTGCCCACGGCCGGCGCCGCCGACCGGGCGCTGGCGCTGCGGGTCCCGGCGAGCGGGGCCGCCCGGATGGCGCGGCGTTGGGCCCCGGACGGGACGCCCTACGCGGTGCTGCTGCCCGGCGCGACCTGCCCGGCGCGCCGCTACCCGGCCGGCCGCTTCGGCCAGGTGGGCCGGGCGCTCGCCGCCGCCGGCCTGCTGGTGATCGTCGCGGGCACGGCCAGGGAGGCCGAGCTGGTCTCGGCGGTCTGCCGCGCCGCCCGCCCAGCGGCCGGGCCGTGCGCGCCCACGGCCGTGGCCGGCGCCCGCGCGCCGGTGGTGGGCCTGGCGGGGGAGCTCGGCGTCGCGGAGCTGGCCGCGCTGCTGCGGGGCGCCGCCATCGTCGTCACCAACAACTCCGGGGGTGCGCACCTCGCCGACGCCGTGCGCGCCCCACAGGTGACCCTGTTCGCCGGCACCGAGCGGGAGGAGGAGTACCGGCCCCGGTCGGGCCGGTCGGTGGTGCTGCGCCAGCCGACGCCGTGCGCGCCCTGCCGCTCGTTCGTCTGCCGCTACCAGCAGGAGTGCCTGGACATCCCGCCCGGGCGGGTGGCCGCCGCCGCGCTCGCGCTCGCCCGGCCCACCCCCGAGCCCGCGGTGGCCGCCGCCGCGGGCCACGCCGTGCGGGCGGCGACGTGACGGGCGCGCTGCCGCCCCGGTTCGCCGGGCTGCCCATGCTGGTCGTCGGCGACGTGATGCTCGACGTGTGGAGCTGGGGGCCGCCCCGGGGGCTGTCCCGGGCTGCGGGCCAGCGGGGCCAGGGCCGCCGCGGTCACCCTCGACCGGGACGGGGGTGGTGCTGCTCGCCGAGGAGGCCGAGCCGTGGCACCTGCCGGCGCGGGAGCCGGCGCCCGAGGAGCACACCTCGGGTGCCGGTGACACCTTCGTACGGCTGAAGGTCCTACGGCGCGAAGCGGCGAAGGCCGGACAGGCGCGGGCGGTAGGCCGACAATGCCTGGCGTGGGCGCGCCGAGCCGAGGGAGCCGCCATGCCCGACCCAAAGGAGCCCGACCCGCAGCAGCCCGACCCGCAGGAGCCCGAAGCGAAGGAGACGGTCACCGAGTTCCTCGCCGCGCTGGAGGCGCTCGACATCGACGCGGCGCTCGCGCTCGTCGCCGACGATGTCATCTACCAGAACGTGCCGCTGCCGCCGGCCCGGGGCCGGGCCGCCGTGGAGAAGCAGCTGCGCTGGCTGGCCCGGCACAGCACGGGGTTCGAGGCCCGCGTCCGCCACATCGCCGCCGACGGGCCGGTCGTGCTCACCGAGCGGACCGACGTGCTGCGCTCGGGGGCCTGGTCGGCGTCGTTCTGGGTCTGCGGGACGTTCGAGGTCCGTGACGGCCGCATCGTGCTGTGGCGCGACTACTTCGACTGGGCGACCTTCCTCGCCGCCAGCGTCCGCGGGGCCGGCGCCGCCCTGCTCGCCCGCGCGGGCCGGCTGCGCGGCGCGTAGCCGCGGCTCGCCCGGCGGGCCGTGCCGTCGCCAGCGCCCGACGCGCAGCCAGCCGGGGGACACGCGCCGGGGGCCGATGCGGGTGCCCCCGGCGGTGCGCCGCCGGAAACCGGCGGGGGCCCGCCGCCAGCCGGCGCGGGCGGCCTACTTGAGCAGGGCACCGGCGTCGACCGGGAGGGTGACGCCGGTGATGAAGCGGGCCTCGTCGGAGACCAGGAACAGGACAGCGTTGCTGATGTCGATCGGCTCGACCCACGGCGTGGGCAGCAGGTGCATGTTCCGCGACACGGCGGCGAAGTCGTCGACGGTGGGGTTCTCCAGGTCCGGCCGGAACAGGTTGAACGTCTTCTGGTTCATGATCATCGGCGTGTTGACCTGGGTCGGGTGGATCGTGTTGACCCGGATTCCGTACTTGCCGAGCTCCACCGCGAGCGTGCGCATGATCCCGACGACGCCGTGCTTGGCGGCCACGTAGTGGCCGATGTAGGCGTGGCCGGACAGGCCGCCGGTGGAGCTGGTCAGCACGATGGAGCCACCGCGGCGGCCGGCCCTGATGTGCGGGATCGCGGCCTTGCACGACAGCCAGACCCCGGTCAGGTTGACGTCGATCATGTCGCGCCAGGTCCGCTCGCTCATCGTCTCCAGCGACGCCCCGTCGCTGCCCAGGCCCGCGTTCGCCACGCAGATGTCGAGCCGGCCGAACCGGGCGGCCCCCTCGTCGACGACAGCCTTCATCGCCTCGAAGTCGCGCACGTCGACCTGCTCGGCGATGATGCGCCGGCCCAGCTTCTCCACCTGGGCCACGGTCTCGGCGAGGTCCTCGGGCGTCGGCATCTCGAACGCCGCCCCCTCGAGCTGCCGGCAGACGTCGACCGCGATGATGTCCGCGCCCTCCTCGGCCAGCCGGACCGCGTGGCTGCGGCCCTGGCCGCGGGCCGCCCCGGTGATGAACGCGACCTTGCCCTCGACTCGTCCCGGCATCGATACCCCGTCTCCGCAGCCGCGGCACAGGCCGCGCATCCCAGGGCCTGCTGGGCACTCGCCCAGCAGGCATCGTGGGCATCTGGGTAGCACCTGTCTCACCGGCCGGTCAAGGGCCTGCCGTGCCCGGGGAGCGGCCGGCTGACGGATGGCCGACGGTCGGCTACCCGTCGAACGGGGGCCGGCGCCCACGCCAGGGCCGTACAACCGAGGGCATGTCGAGGTGGATGGCCCTGCTGGGTGCGGTGGTGGTCGGTGTCGTCGGTACGCCCGTGGCGCTGGCCTTCGTGCTGCCGTCGTACCAGGTGTTCCTGATCTGGCCGATGGCAGCTCCGGCTCGGACAGCACGAGCTGGTGACCGCCGGCCGGCCTGCGGAGATGATCTCCAGCGGCCCTTGGTCTGGCAGTGATCCGGGGTAGCGACAGCACCCCCGTCAGACCGTGTAGCATCGCCTTGTCACCGCGGCGAGCAGCCCGGGAGTCACCTGCGCGGGTGGCGGAATGGCAGACGCGCTAGCTTGAGGTGCTAGTGCCCTCTTACGGGCGTGGGGGTTCAAGTCCCCCTCCGCGCACAACTGAAGACCGAGCGGAATGGTGGCGGTCCCGCGGACCTGGCCGGCGAGGAGTCTCTCGCCGGCTCTTTTGATCTTCGCCCTCGCGCGGTCCGGTACTGAGCATCTGCGCAGGTCCTGTGACATTGTCTGCTCCATGGCGACCGGTGGACGATTAGAGGGCAAGGTCGCGCTGGTCACCGGCGCGGCTCAGGGGTTGGGGCGGGCGTACGCGCAGGCCTTCGCTGCGGAGGGGGCCGCCGTCGTGGTC
>JADGHD010000079.1 GCA_019689615.1 Frankia sp.
AACGGCGCGCACGCGAACGGCCACGCCGGTGCCCAGAACGGCTACGCCAACGGCGCCCACCTCAACGGCAGCGCCGCGAACGACCCCAGCGCCAGCGGGCAGGCCGGCACCGTCGATCGGGCCGCGGCCGCCCGCCTCGCCACCCCGCGGCCGGGCGGGTCCGCGGCCCAGGCGCCGGTCGCTGGTCAGGCGCCGGCCGGCGCACCGCTGGGCCGGGCGGCGGTGTTCGACGTGGTGGTCGAGGTGATCGGTTCGCAGACCGGCTACCCGGCCGAGATGCTGGAGCCGGGGCTGGACCTGGAGGCGGACCTGTCGATCGACTCGATCAAGCGGACCGAGATCCTCGGTGAGCTGGCGGGTCGGCTTGGGTTGGCTGACGGCTCCGGTGGTGAGCTGCCGGAGTCGGTGGTGGAGGAGCTGGCGGCGATCAAGACGGTGGACGGCATCGTCGACTGGATCGTCGAGCACCCCGGGACCGGCGCCGACGGCGACATCCCGGGCCACGCTGGCCCCGCGGGCGGTGGCGGCGGGTCGCCCGTCCTGCCGGCCGGCGCGGTCCCCGTCCAGTTGGCGCCGCCGGCCGCGGTGCCCGCGCTGGCCGGTGCGGCCGTGGCTGCCGGCGGTGGGCACGGCCCGGCCATGCTGTTCGCCGCGCCGGCCACCGCCGCGGCGGTTCCCGCGGCTCGCCCGGGTGGGGCCGCGGTGGCTGCGCTGGACCGGGCGGCGGTCGTGGACGTGGTGGTCGAGGTGATCGGCTCGCAGACCGGCTACCCGGCCGAGATGCTCGAGCCCGGCCTGGACCTCGAGGCGGACCTGTCGATCGACTCGATCAAGCGGACCGAGATCCTCGGGGAGCTGGCCACCCGGCTCGGCCTCGCCGACGGCCCCGGCGGTGAGCTGCCGGAGTCCGTGGTCGCGGAGCTGGCCGCGATCAAGACGGTGGACGGCATCGCGGACTGGATCGTCCGCAACGCCGCCGGCCAGCCGGCGCGGCCCGCGGCCGCCCAGCCAGCGCGGGCCGAGACGTTCCCGCTGCGCCGCTACGTCGTCGAGCCCGAGCTCCTGCCGTCCCCGCCGAGCTGGGCCGACCAGCTCGCCGGCGACGACCGGCTGGTCGCCGGTGGCCGGTTCGCCGTCGTCGACGGCGGGCTGGGCGTCGGCCTGGCCCTGGCCGACCTGCTGGAGCAGGCCGGGGCCGAGGTCCGGCTGGTGGACGCCGAGGCACCCGACCTGATCGACCAGCTCGTCGGCGGGGCCGCGGCCGACGGCCTGCTGTGGGTCGCCGCGCTCGACGCCGCGGAGGGCTCCGCGGCGACCCTGCCGGCCGCGTTCGCCGCGCTGCGGGCGGCGGTGCTCGGCGGTACCCGCCGTCTCGTGCTCGCCAGCGGGCTCGGCGGCGACTTCGGCCGGTCCCGGGCGGGCAGCGAGCGGGCCGCGCTTGCCGGCGCCGGCTTCGCCGGGCTGGTCCGCACGATCGGCCAGGAGCTGCCCGAGATCACCGTGCGGCTGGTCGACGTGGAGCCGAAGGAGGCGCCGGCGCGGCTCGCCGAGTGGCTGCTCGCCGAGATGTTCGCGCCGCAGGCCCCGCCGGTCGTCGGCTACCGGGACGGGCAGCGGCGCGCGCCGCGGGTACGCCCGGCCGACCTGCCGGCGGGCGCCGACTCCTCGTCCGCGCCGGGCTGGGCGCTGGCCGGCCTGGGCCCGTCATCGGTGGTGCTGCTGACCGGCGGCGCCCGGGGGATCACTGCCCGGTTCGCCGTCGAGCTCGCCCGCCGCACCGGAGCGCACATCGAGCTGGTCGGCCGCACCCCGCCGCCCACCGAGCCGGAGAGCCCGGTCACGGCCGGCGCCTTCGACGCCCCGGCGCTGCGCCGGGCACTGATCGAGTCCGGGCTGCGCCGCCCGGCCGAGATCGAGGCCCGGATCGCCCGGCTGCTCGCCGAGCGGGAGGTCCGCGCCACGCTGACCGAGCTCGGCCGGACCGCCGCCAGCGTCCGCTACCACGCGGTCGACGTCCGTGACGAGCGCGCCATGCGGGCCGTCGTCGCCGACATCTACGACCGGCACGGCCGGCTCGACGGCGTGGTGCACGGCGCCGGCGTGCTGGAGGACCGCCTGCTGCGGGACAAGACGCCGGAGTCGTTCGCCCGGGTGTACTCGACCAAGGTGGACGGGGCGCGGGCGCTGCTGTCCGCGCTGCGCCCGGACCGCGCCCCGGCGTTCGTCGTCCTGTTCGGCAGCGTCGCCGGCGTGTTCGGCAACCGCGGCCAGGTCGACTACGCCGCCGCCAACGACACCCTGGACGCGCTGGCGCACGCCTGCTCCGGCTCGGTCGCCGGCCGGGTGGTCAGCGTCGACTGGGGCCCGTGGGGTGCCGGCGACGGCGCCGGGCGGGGCATGGTCTCGCCCGAGCTGGAGCGGGAGTACGCCCGGCGCGGCATCGGGCTGATCGATCCGCGGGCCGGCGTCGCCGCGCTGCTCGCCGAGCTCGGCCTGCCGGCGGGCGCGCCAGCCCAGGTCGTCTATATGTGTGGTGAGGTGACCGCCTTCCATGGCGCGGGCTGACGACCGCGGCCCGTCGGGGGGCGAGCCGGTCGCGATCGTCGGGATGGCGGCGCTGTTCCCCGGCGCCGGCGACCTGGACACCTACTGGCGCAACATCGTCGGTGGGGTGGACGCGATCCGGGAGGTCCCCCCGGGCCGCTGGGACGACGAGTACTACCACCCCGAGGCGGCCGCCGCCGCGCCGCCCGGGGCCAGGGAGCCGGCCGCCGAGCGGATCTACGCCCGCCGCGGCGGCTTCGTCGACGACCTGGCCACCTTCGACCCGACCGAGTTCGGCATCATGCCGCTGGCGGTCGAGTGGACCGAGCCGGACCAGCTGCTCGCGCTGCGCCTGGCCGCCGAGGCGGTCAGCGACGCCGGCGGGACCGACAACCTCGGCGACCGAAGCCGCGTCGGGGTGGTGCTCGGCCGCGGCGGCTACCTCAACGCCGGCATGGCCCGGCTCGAGCAGCGGGTGCGCACCGCCCGCCAGCTCGCCGTCACGCTCGCCGAGGTGCTGCCCGACCTGCCGGCGGAGGCGATCGAGCGGGTCCACGACGCGTTCGTCGCCAAGCTGGGGCCGGAGCGCCCCGAGGCGGTGATCGGGCTGGTGCCCAACCTCGCCGCGTCCCGGATCGCCAACCGGCTCGACCTGCACGGCCCCGCCTACACCGTCGACGCGGCCTGCGCCTCCTCGCTGATCGCCGTCGACGCCGGGGTGCGGGAGCTGCGGGCGCGCCGGGCCGACGCGATGGTCGTCGGCGGCACGCACCTGGTCCACGAGCCGACGTTCTGGAGCACGTTCGCGCTGCTGCGGGCGCTCTCGCCGTCCCAGCGGATCCGGCCGTTCGACCGCGCCGCGGACGGGGTGCTCATCGGCGAGGGCATCGGCCTGATGGTGCTCAAGCGGCTGGCCGACGCCCAGCGCGACGGCGACCGGATCTACGCCGTGCTGCGCGGCACCGGCATGTCCAGCGACGGCCGGGCCAGCACGCTGCTCGCGCCGGCGCCGGCCGGCCAGGCCCTCGCGGTCCGCCGGGCCTGGCAGGACGCTGGCCTGGACCCGCGCGCGCCGGACGCGGTCGGGCTGATCGAGGCGCACGGCACCGCCACCCCGGCGGGCGACGCCGCGGAGCTGGCGACGATGGCCGAGGTCTTCGGGCCGGGGACGGGGGAAGCGCCGGACATCGGCATCGGCTCGGTCAAGTCCATGATCGGGCACGCCATGCCGGCCGCCGGCGCCGCCGGCCTGATCAAGGCGGCGCTCGCGCTGTACCACCGGACGCTGCCGCCCACCCTGCACTGCGACGACCCGCACCCGGGCTTCGCCGGCACCCGGTTCACCCCGCTGCGCGCCGCCGCCCCGTGGCCCGAGCCGGCCAACGGCCCGCGCCGCGCCGGGGTGAACGCGTTCGGCTTCGGTGGCATCAACGCCCACGCGGTCGTGGAGGAGCCCCCGTCGGCCCGGGCCCCGTCGCCGGCCAGGACGTTCCCCGCGCCCGCCGCCGCGGCCAGCGCGCCGCGTCCGGCCGCCGGCAGCGCCGCCGCTGCCGGCGCGGCCGCTGCCAGCGCCGCGCCGGACGGGGGGCAGGCGCGGGCCGAGCCGGTGCTGCTGCTCGCCGCCGCCACCCCGGCCGAGCTGGCCGAACAGCTCGACCGCCCGGACGAGGAACTGCTCGCCCGCGACGACGCGGCCGACCCGCCGGCCGGCGGGCCGTGCCGGCTGGCGATCGTGGCGCCGAACGCCCGCCGGCTCGCCCTGGCCCGCACGGTGGTCGCCCGCGGGACGCCCTGGCGCGGCCGCAACGACCTGTGGTTCACCCCGCGGCCGCTGCTGATGGCCGACGCCGGCCGGGCAGCGGGCGGCGACGGCCAGGCCGGGAAGCTCGCGTTCCTGTTCTGCGGGCTGGAGGACCGGTTCGACCCGAAGATCGACGACGTCTGCGAGCACTTTGGGCTGCCCCGGCCGGACCTGGGCGACCTGTCGGAGCTTGGCGGGCACGGGCTGGCCAGCGTCCAGGTCAACCGGGTGCTCGACGAGGCGCTGCGGCGGCTGGGGATCGCCCCGGACCTGATCGCCGGGCACAGCATCGGCGAGTGGAACGCCCTGATCTCCGCCGGCGCCTGGCCGAACGACTACGTCGACTCGTTCATCGGGCGGTTCGACCCGAGCAGCGTCGTCGCCCCCGGGGTCTGCTTCGGCGCGCTGGGGTGCGGCGTCGACACCGCCGCCCCGGTGATCGCGGACCTGCCCGAGATCGTCATCTCACACGACAACTGTCCGCACCAGTCGATCATCTGCGGGCAGCGGTCCAGCGTCGAGACCGCGCTGGAGCGGCTGCGCGGACGGGGCGTGATCGGGCAGCTGCTGCCGTTCCAGTCCGGCTTCCACACCCCGTTCATCGAGCCGTACCTGGCGCCGCTGCGGGCCGGCCTCGACGTCACCCCGGTGCTGCCGCCGTCGGTGCCGGTCTGGTCGGCGACGACCGTCGCGCCCTACCCGACCGACCCGGCCGGCAACCGCGAGCTGTCCCTGCGGCACCTGCGCGAGCCGGTGCGGTTCCGGGAGCTGATCGAGCGCCTGCACGACGTTGGCACCCGGGTCTTCGTGCAGGTCGGCGTCGGCAGCATCGCCGGCTTCGTCGAGGACACCCTGGGCAGGTCCGGGGACCGGGCCGGCGCCGAGCGAGCGCCGTTCGCCACGGTCGTGACCAACACCCCGAAGCGCTCCGGCATCGACC
Source organism: Frankia sp. (assembly GCA_019689615.1). Classification (GTDB taxonomy): domain Bacteria; phylum Actinomycetota; class Actinomycetes; order Frankiales; family Frankiaceae; genus Pseudofrankia. The sequence continues at coordinate 5,286 of JADGHD010000079.1, forward strand.
AGCTGCGCCGGGCCGCCGTCGCCCTGTGGGCCGAGGGCGCCTCGCCCCGGCTCGACCTGCTGCCCTGCCGGGGCCGCCCGGCACCGAGGACCGCCGCGACACCCGAGGCGGCGGCCCAGCCAGCCGACGCCGCGCAGCACGCCGACGCCGGCCGGGCGGCGACCCGGGCGGGAACGCGCCGCCGGGGCGGCCAGCCGATGCTGCTGCGGCTCGGCGCCCCGTTCATCCGCCTCGGCCCCGACGCCCCGAACCTGCTGGCCGAGGCGTCCGCCAGCCGGGCGGCGGCGAGCGCCGTCACGCCAGCGCCGACCGAGGCCGCGGCGGCGTCGCCCGAGCCGGCCGCGACGCCCACGCCACAGCCGCCACCCAACGCCGTTCCCGCGGCCCCGGTCGGGGCCGAGCCGGCGCCGCCGGGCGTGCCGGCGTGGGTACCGACACCGGCGGGGGCCGGCGGCGCGCCAGCCTGGCCGGCGGCGCACCCGGTGCTGGCCGAGTTCGACGCCGCCCTGGCCGAGACGGCGGCGGTGCTCGCCGACGTTCGCCGGCAGTGGGCGCACACCCGGGACCCGGCGGGCGCGACTGCGCGCCAGGCCGGACCCGGGGCACGCGCCCGCGCGGCCACGGGCACCCCGGTGGCCCCGCCGCAGCGGGCAGCCCCGCCGGCCACCCCGGCCGAGCCGCCCGCGCCGCGGGTGCCAACGGCCACGCCCGCCGCGCCGGCCCATCGCCCGCCGCCGGCCAGCCCGACGCCGTCCAGCCCGCCGCCGCGGCCGGACCCCGCGGTGCCGCCGGCCGTCTCCACGGCCCACGGCGCGCCCGCCGTGCCGCCGACCGGCACGCCCGAGCCGGGCGTCTCGGTGGGCTCCGTCGGGCCGATCAGCCGCACGATCCGGCGCACGCTGTCGCTGGCTGACCACCCGTACGTCATCGACCACTGCTTCTACCGGCAGCCGCCGGGCTGGGCCGACCTGTCCGACCGGTTCCCGGTCGTGCCGATGACCACCGTCCTGCAGATGATGATCGACGACGCCCGGGCGGTGGCGCCCGGGCGGACCGTCGTCGCCGTGCGGGACGTGCGCGCCCTGCGCTGGGTGGCCATCGAGCCGCCGATCGAGGTCACCGTCACCTGCACCGAGCTGCCCGACGGGGCGGTCCGGGTGTCGATGGACGGCTACGCCAGGGCCACCGTCGTCTTCGGTGACCCACCGCCGGCCCCGCAACGCACGGCCGCGAGCGCCGACCTGCCGGCGGACGGCCGGCTGCCGGGCGAGCGCCCGTCCCCGCACCAGGCGGACGAGCTCTACGGCGGGCGGTGGATGTTCCACGGGCCCGGCTACCAGGGGATCACCCACGTCGACGGCATCGCCCCGCTGGGCGCCCGTGGCCAGCTGGTGGTGTCGCCGGCGCCCGGCGCGCTGCTGGACGCGCTCGGCCAGCTCTACGGCTACTGGGCCAGCCAGTGCCTGGACAGCGACTCGGTGCTGCTGCCGCAGTCGGTCTCGCAGATCCGTTTCTTCGGGCCCGACCCGGTGGTCGGCGACCGGATGCGCTGCGTCGTCAGGGTGCGCGACATCGCGGAGAAGACGGTCACCGCCGACCTGGAGCTGCGCCGCGCGGACGGCACCGTGTGGGCGGAGGTGACCGGCTGGACCGACCGCAGGTTCACCTCGAACCCGTGGCTGTGGCAGGTCACCCGGATGCCGGAGCTGCACACCGTCGCCCAGCCCCGCCCGGACGGCTGGCTGGTCGTGCCCGACTACTGGCGCGACATGGCCTCCCGCGAGCTGATCGTCCGGCACTTCCTCGACGCGGAGCGCCGCCGGGAGCTGGCCTCGAAGACGCCGAAGGCGGCCAGGGAGTGGCTGCTCGGCCGGATCGCCGCCGCCGACGGGGTACGCCGCTGGCTGTGGGCGCGCGGCGCCGGCCCGATCTGGGGGATCGAGGTGGTGATCGGCAACGACCCGTCCGGCCGCCCGGTCGTCACCCGGCTGCCCAGCCGCCCCGGCATCCCGGCCGTGGCCCCGCCGCAGGTGTCCATCGCGCACAAGGTCGACCTCGCCGTGGCGCTGGTCGACGACGAGGGCCCGGTCGGCATCGACCTGGAGACCGTCGCCGAGCGCGGGGACGGCGTCATCGCCGCCGGGCTCACCCCGGCCGAGCGGGCGCTGCTGGACCGGCTCGTCCCGGCCGCGGGCCAGGCGGGCGGGGAGGGCGCCACCGCCAGGGCGGCGTGGTTCGCCCGGCTGTGGGCAGCCAAGGAAGCGGCGGCGAAGGCCGACGGCACCGGGCTGGAGGGCCGTCCCCGCCGGTTCGAGGTCGACCAGGTCCTGCCGCCCACCCCGGCAGCCGCGACGCCGGGGGCGGACGGCGAGGTGGCGCCGCCGGTGCTGCTGCGGGTCAGCGTGCGGGTGCGCGACGCAGCGGCGGCGGAGCGGGCCGGTACCGGCGACGTCTCCCACCGGCGCTGGGTCGCCGTGCGCACCGTCGACCAGATGGGCGAGCTGCGGCCCGAGCCGCGGGTGAGCGCCCAGACGGGCGGCGGCCCCAACCACGCGGGCGCGCCTGACCCGGCCCGCCTCGGCGACCACGTCGTCGCCTGGACGTCCCCGGCGGTCGAACACGCGGCCGCCGCCCGGCTGCGGCCCGCCGCCACCGGCGGGCCGCCGTAGCCGGCCAGCAGCCAACCGGCCGGCACCGGCACCACGCGCCATTGCCCACCGATCGCGAGAAGGGAACACCACCGATATGACGCCCCAGGAGACCCTGCAGGCGGACCCGGAGCTGTCGGCGCTCGAGGCGCGGGTCCTCGACGAGGTCGCCGCGATGCTGCGGGAGGTGATCGGCGAGGAGTACGTCGCCAACATGGAGATCACCATGGACACCTCCTTCGCCGAGGACCTCGAGCTGGAGAGCATCGAGTTCGTCACCCTCTCGGCCCAGATGCGCGACCGGTACGGCGAGTCCGTCGACTTCGTCGGCTTCCTGGCCGAGCTCGACGTCGACCGGGTGATCGCGATGCGGGTCGGCGACGTCGTCCGCTTCATCGCCGCCTCCCTGGCCGAGGCCGGACAGGCGCACTGATGGCCGACGTCATCGCCAACGGAGTGCGCCTGCACGTCCAGCGACTGACCCCGCGGGGCGGGCCGCGGCCCGGCGCCCCCGTCGTCGTGATGATCCACGGCATGGTGATGGACAACCTGGCCAGCGTGTTCTTCCTGGCCAACGGCCTGGCCGACGCCGGGTGCGACGTCATCTGCTACGACCTGCGCGGCCACGGCAGGAGCGAGCGGACCCCGTCGGGCTACGGCATGGCGAACGCGATGGCCGACCTGACCGGGCTGCTCGACGGGCTCGGCGTGACCGGGCCGGTCCACCTGGTCGGCAACAGCTTCGGGGCGACCCTCGCGCTCGCCTACGGCTGCGCGTACCCGGAGCGGGTGGCCAGCCTCGGCCTGATCGAGGGGCCGTTCCTGCTCTCCGGGCTGGGCGAGGAGATGTCCCGGTCGATCCAGGCGACCCGGGAAGCCGTGTCCGACGACGAGGTGCGGGAGTGGCTGGAGCACAGCGCCGCCCGCGGGGTCGCCCGGATGGCTAAGGCAGCGCTGTCGCTCATGGAGCAGACCACGATCGCCGAGGACATCCGGGCGACGCCGTCGTTTCGCGCGGAGCGGCTGGCCGCGCTGGGGCGGCCGGTGCTGGCGGTCTACGGCGGCAACTCCGAGATCGTCGACCAGGGCCGCGAGCTCGCCCGGCTGGTGCCGGACACCACGCTGGTGGTGCTGGAGCACCACACCCACTCGGTGCTGCGCGAGGCCGCCGAGTACCTGCGTGACCTGCTGCGCTGGTGGATGGTGCTGCGCGACACCGAGCCGGAGGTCCCCGTGTACCACCGGCTGCCAGGGCGCCACTTCGAGACCGCGGACTGGGTGCGGGAACGGCGCCCACCGGACGACATCCTGGCGCAGAACGCCGCCCGCCGCGCCCGGCTGGCCGCCGAGGCGCGTGCCGCGGAGGCCGGCGGGAGCCCGCCGGTCGCCGAACCGGCGGGGGCGGTGTCGGGGGCGTCCGGGCCCCTGTGAGATCGTCCCCGAGAGGTGGTGAGGGATGGGCCGCGTCCTGTTCGTCGTCCCGCCGCTCACCGGGCACGTCAACCCGGCGGTCGGCATCGCTGGCGAGCTGGCGTGCCGTGGCCACGAGGTGGCCGTAGCCGGGCACGCGAGCGTCGTCGGCGCGCTCGTCCCCGACCAGGTCCCGCTGGTGGGCCTGCCGGAGCGGGTCACCCCGCAGGAGCGGGCCGAGCTGGAGGCGCGGGCCCGCAACCTGCGCGGACCAGCGTCGCTGAAGTTCCTCTGGGAGGACTTCCTCATCCCGCTCGGCCGGGAGATGGCGGCCGAGCTCGGCCCGGTGCTCGACCAGGTCCGGCCCGACCTGGTGGTCGTCGACCAGCAGGCGATCGGCGCCGCCCTGCTGGCGCGCCGGCGCGGCCAGCGCTGGGCCACGCTCGCCACCACGTCCGCCGAGTTCGACGAGCCGTTCGCGATGATGGCCGGCGTCGAGCGGTGGGTGCGCGACCTGCTCGACCGGTTCGAGGCGGAGATGGGCGTGCCGCCGCCCGAGCGGGCCGCCGCCAGCGGCGCCGACCTGCGCTTCTCCGAGACGCTGACCATGGTCTGCTCGGTGCCCGGCCTGCTGCGCACCCCGCCGGAGCAGCGCCGCCTGCCCCCGGGAACGATCTTCATCGGCTCGCCGGCCGGCCTGCGCCGCCTGCCCGCCACCGACTTCCCCTGGGACTGGCTGGACGCGGACCGCGCGCGGCTGCTGGTCTCGCTGGGCACGGTCACCCGGGAGGCCGGCAGCCGGTTCCTGCGCGCGGCCGCCGAGGGCGTGCTCACCCTGGCCGACCGGCTGCAGACCGTGCTCGTCGCGCCGCCCGGGGTCGCCGACGACCTGGCCGCCGCCGCGCCGGCCGACCTGCTGGTCCGCCCGATGGTGCCGCAGCTGGAGCTGCTGCGCCGGGGCCGGCTGGAGGCGATCGTCAGCCACGCCGGCAACAACACCGTCTGCGAGGCGCTCTCGCACGGCGTCCCGCTGGTCGTCGCGCCAATCCGGGACGACCAGCCGATCATCGCCGAGCAGGTCGTGCGGGCCGGCGCCGGGCTGCGGGTGAAGTTCGGCCGGGTCAACGCCGCCGGGATCGCCGCCGCCGTCACCACCGTGCTCGACGAGCCGGGCTACCGCGCGGCCGCGCAGCGGCTGCGAGCCGAGTTCGCGGCGGCCGGCGGGGCCGCCGGTGCCGCCGACCACATCGAGAAGCTCCTGGCGTGACGGTCTGGTTCTGGCTGCCGGTCGTCATCGCCATCTCGCTGCTGCTCAACGGGCTGCGCCTGCGTGGCCGGCTGCGCCGGCTGGACACCCTGCCCGCCTCCGGCCGGCCCGTCGACCCGGACCACCTGTTCATCTGCGCCGAGGGCGTCCAGCTCACCGACGCCGCCCGGCGGGCAGCCAGCTACCACGCCAGCCGGGAGCGGCTTGACGTCCTCGACCTCGTGCCGGCCGACCTCACGATCGAACGGGCGCTCGACGTCGCCCGGATGGTCGACACCCGCACCTACCGCAACGACCGGATGGCGGCCGGGCGCGGCGCCTTCCAGGCGCTGCTGGTCCGGGCGGAGGTGGCCAGGCGGGCCGGGGTCGAGATCCGCGACGACTACACCGCCGTCGAGCTGGTCGAGGTCACCGAGCGGCTCAAGCGCTACGCCCCGGGCAGCACGGACCTCGCCGTGCTGCCCGGGCTGCGCGCCGCCCGCGACGACGCCGCGAGCCGGGCGCGGGTGCAGAAGCGGGCATGGGAGGAGACGAGGCCGCTGCGCCTGGTCCTGCCGACGCTGCGGGACCTCGCCATCGGCCTCAGCTTCCACGAGAACCGGCCGTGGGGCTTCGCCGCGATGGCGCTGTTCTGGTGCCAGCCGTTCTTCGTCTGCCTCGGCCGGGTCCCGGTCGCCCCGCGCGACCTGATCCGCGCCCCGATCGTGCGGCTGCTGTCCGGCCCGCTGTTCGCCCTGGACGCGGTGCGGACGTGGCGGCGCGAGACGAAGGCGGCCGCCGCGGCGAAGGCGGCCGGGCGCGCGCCGGACCCGGTCAAGGAACGCAAGAAGGCGGAGGCCGCGCAGCGGCGCGACCGCTACCAGCACGAGTTCGCCGCCGGCCCGGAACGCTACCTGCAGCCGCCGCGGCCGGACTGCCCGTGGTGCGGCTCCTACGACCTGGCGATCCGGCTGATCACCAAGGACCTGGAACAGCGCAAGCCTGGCCGGTTCCAGCTCGACGAATGCCAGGAATGCGGGCACATCTTCCAGAACCCGCGGCTTTCCCTCACGGGGACGGCAATCTACGAACGCGACCGGCGGGACGGCATCAACGCCGAGCAGTACGAGGCGGCGCAGGCGAACAACGCGGCGCTGCTGCGCGCCCGCGCCGAAATCGTCCGCCCGTTCGTGCTGCCCCGTACCTGGCTGGACGTCGGCACCGGCCTCGGGCATTTCTGCAACGCTGCCCGCTCGGTCTGGCCGCGCACGGTCTTTGACGGGGTGGGGCCGGACCGGACGATCAGCGAGGCCGAACGGCGCGGGTGGGTCGACACGGCCTACCGCGGCCGGTTCACCGATCACGCCGCCCGGGTCGCCGGCCTGTACGACGTGATCAGCATGTTCAACTACCTGGAGCGCAGCCGCGACCCGTCGGCGGAGCTGGACGGGGTGGCAAAGGCGCTCGGCCCGGGCGGCTTCCTGGTCGCCGAGTTGCCCAACCCGCACGGCCTCGGCGCCCGCTGGCTCGGCCGGCTGTGGCGGGGCTGGGCGGTGCCGGCGGCCAAGCAGCTGATCCCGGTGGACAACCTGGTCGCGGCCCTGGAGGACCGCGGCCTGCGCACGGTCCTGGTCCAGATCGGCCCGGCCCACCAGCCCGGCGATCTGCTCAGCGCGGTCGGCATGGCGATCCAGGCGATCGCCCCCAGCCCGACGCAGCCGTGGAGCGAGGAGCGGGCGGTGGCGGTGCGCTGGCTGTGGCGGGCGCTGGTCCTGCTCGCGGCGATCGGCCCGGCGATCCTGGCGGGCATCGTCGGCGCCGTCGCGGCCGGCTTCATGCGCACCGACAGCCGCTCCAACACCTACCGCATCGTCGCCCGCAAGGAGGGCTGACCCGCCTGCCCGCACCGGCCGCGGGCGGCCCGGCCACTTGATTCGCCCGCGGACCTGGCCGACCATGCGACCTGGCCGAGAAATGCGCCGCGGTGCTGGTCGGGAAACCGCCGCCGTGGGGGCAGGGGAGGAATATCCCTTTTGTCCCCCAAGTGCTGATTGTCGATTTGCTGGGCATTCAATCCTAATCGTTGTCATCCTGCCCGCATGAATACCGCCCCTGGTCGACCGGCCGGCGCGACGCCCGCGGACCCGCGGGCCGCGTTCCCGCCGGCCGGTTCCGCGCCCGCCCCCCCCGTTGCCCCGGGCTAGTATACACATCTGGCGGAGGCCGCGATATG
>JADGHD010000080.1 GCA_019689615.1 Frankia sp.
GCGCTGGCGCTGGCCCTGGCCGCCTGCTCCGGTGGTGGTGACGAGGGGTCCCAGCCATCCCCCACGTCCTCGGCGAATGTCACCCCGGCCCCGACCGCGTCCCCCGCGCCCACCGTCGACGCCGCCGGAGAGGTGCACTACCCGGTACCGGACACGCCGTACGTCGTCGGCCCCGGCGAGGCCTACACCTCGGTCCAGGCGGCCGTCGACGCCGCGCCGGAAGGTGCCGTCATCTACATCAGGAACGGCGTCTACCGGGAGAGCGTGTACCCGAAGAGCGGGCAGACGCTGCAGGGCGAGAGCCGCACCGGAGCCCGGATCAGCGGGGCGAACCTCGTCGACCCGAGCTGGTGGCACCAGGACGGGCAGTACTGGTACTTCGACGACCCCTGGCCGCTGCGTGGCCGGGTCGACGCGCGCTGGGACGGCGTGACCCCGGACATCAACGCCCAGGCCGTCGACCTGCTGCACCGCGACGACGTGCCGATGGTGCACAAGCAGCAGCTCAGCCAGGTCGGCCCAGACGACTTCTGGATCGACTACACCGCGAGACGGGTCTACATCGCGGCCGACCCCGCTGGTCACCGGTTCGAGCTGGCGGTGCGCCGGCACGGTGTCGGCGACGCCAGCCGGACCACGCGCGACGTGACCCTGCAGAACCTGACCGTGGAGAAGACCGCCACCGGGTTCCACGAGGGCGGCATCGAGATGGACGCCGGCTGGGTGGTCCGGGACTGCCTGGTGCTCGGCCACCACGGCCGCGGCATCTCGACCACGGTCGACAACGCGATCATCGGCACGGTCACGCCGTTCACCAACCCCTACCCCGGCGGTGGCGAGCGGTCGTCGCAGCAGGAGGGGCGCTCGGGCTCGATGCAGGTGCTCTACTCCGGCAGCCTGGGCATCGGCGGTTCCGGCTGGCTCGGCCAGCCGGACCGGTTCGGCAACCCCAGCAGCAAGGAGAGCGAGACCACCACCGCCGAATACAGCAACAACATCCGGATCTCCGGCGTCGAGATCGGCTACTCCAACACCCAGCGGTTCTCGTACTGGGATGAGGGCGGCGGGATCAAGTTGCTGCTGCGCAAGGACGTCGTCGTGGAGAACAACTGGATCCACGACTCGTTCGGCGCCGGTGTCTGGTTCGACACCAACAACCGGGACATTGTGGTCACCGGCAACCTGATCGAGGACAACTACGCGACCGGCGTCTGGTACGAGGCGAACCCCGGCCCGTTCCAGGGCGGCGTCCTGATCTCGAAGAACACCCTGCGACGCAACGGCAATGTCCCGGAGGGCGCGACCCGCGACTACGACCAGCGCGGCCAGTACGGCGGGATCTTCCTGTCCGACTCGGCGAACGTCGAGGTGGCGGACAACTACATCGAGACCGGCACGATCGGCGGGTTCGGGATCGCCCAGCACCACGGCGGCCGGGTCACGCCGGCGAACTACAACATCCACCACAACGTGATCTCGATCGGCGTCCCGACCGCGGCGATCGGGTTCAAGACCGACAGCCCGACCTTCCGCTTCGACCACAACGTCGTGCTCACCTGGGGGCAGGTGAACCCGGACTCGACGCTGTTCAGCCTCGGCGCCGACACCTTCGCCGACTGGCAGGCCGCCGGCCGTGACCCCAACGGCGCGATCGCGGCCGTCTCGCCGCCGGCCGGCTGAACCCGCCGCCACCTCCCCATCCACCGACGAGGGCTGGGAACGGGAAGCCGTTCCTAGCCCTCGGTCGGTTGTCGGCCACCGGCGCGGCGCGAGCGCACCGGAGCACGGGGCCCGCGGGGTCAGCCCACGCCAATCCCGGCCGGCCGGCCTGCTGGCGGCCCGTACCGGCCGGGCGGGTCCGCGGCGGGCCGCAGGTGCGCCGGGCGGCGCAGCTGGCGACGGCGGCCGGCGCGCACCGGCGGGCGGCGCCGGCCACGCTCCGGCTGCCACGGGCCGAACCGCACCCGCGTCAGGTTCCCGGTCATCGACTCCCCGGCGGGGGCCGAGCCGCGCCTGCCGGACCGCTCCGGCAGCGGCGGCTCCTCCGGCCGGATCAGCGGCGCGAGCAGCATCCCGAGCAGCAGGTACGTGGTCGCCCCGCCGAACGGGGTGTCCAGCCACGGCTCGAACTGTGCCCCGACCAGCATCACCGTCATGATGGTCAGCCCCATCGGGTCGCCGGTGCGCCGGTAGATGATCCAGAACAGCCGGCCCATCGCGCCAAAGATGATCAGATACAGCCCAAGGCCGATCGCGCCGGTGTAGCCCCAGACATACATGATCATGTTGTGCGGGCTGCGGACCGTCTCGTCGACGTTGTGCGGTGGCGCGATCGACTGCAGGTTGAACCCGTAGCCGTGGCCCAGCGCGAACACCCCGGGGCCTTCCACGCCGGCCTTGGTGATCTCCCACCACCAGGCCATCCGGAAGCTGGAGGTGTCGTTCGCGCCCTTCGCCCGGTTCTCCGCGGTGAGCTCGTCGGCGATCTCGGGAAACGCCGGGGCGATCGCCCGGCCGACGATGTCGCCGACCTTCACGCTGCCGCCGCGATTCTCCGGGCCGGGCAGGCTCACGTTGGCCACGGTGATCACCAGCAGCAGCGCCACCACGGCGGTGAGGCCGAGCAGCACCCGCCGGGCCCGCCGGGTCAGCACGACCCACACGATCAGGCCGCAGACCAGGCTGAGCCACTCCGCCCGGACCTGGTGGCCGAACAGCACCGCGACGTTGGCCAGGGCCAGCGGCAGGATCCACCTGCTCCGCCGCCGCATCGCAACCAGCCCGATCAGGCCGACCGCCGCGCAGGCGAGCCCGAGCTCGAACATCGGGATGTCGTCCTGGAACGGCACCGTGATCGGCAGCCGGTTCAGGAACGCCGCGACGGCGATGCCGAGCGTGGCGTTGACCCAGGCGAGGATCCAGGCGAGCTTCGCGAACGCGCCGCGGACCCGGACCCCCAGCCACATCCCGAAGGCGAGCAGTACCGGGTAGTAGTAGATCGGCAGCGACTTGAGCATCGCCATGGGCGCACCGCCATCGACGACGCCGCGGGCGACCTGCCCGACGCCGTAGACGAACGACGCGACCAGCGCCACGGCGAGCACATGGAAGTGGCCCGGCCGCGTGATCTGGTTCAGCAGGGTCATCAGCAGCGACCGGGTCGGCCGGTAGATCAGCACCACCGCGATGGTGATCTCGCCGATGAAGATGTTCGCCGGCCCGAAGCCCCAGTACGCCCAGGAGCGGCCCAGCTCAAGGAACCCGATCGTGACGACGAAGCCAAAGATGACCATGCGCCGGGCGCTGCGCTCGGCCTCGGTCATCGGGGCGTGGTGCTCGGCCACCGCGTGGGGAATCTCCACCGGCTTCGCCTCAGGCCCGTGATGCCGCACGGTGACGGCCGGGCGCGGGCGCGGCTTGGTCAGGGTCGCCACCCCGCCGCCAGCGCCGGCCGGCGTCGTCTCCCGCACGGCCGGCCGCCCCGCCGGCTTCCGCCCGTTCACCGCGGGCGTCGGCGGAACCGGCCCGCCAAGGCCCGCGATCGGCGCCGTCAGCTCACCCGGCTGGTTCCCCGCCACCGGTGGCACACCGTCGCCCGCCGCCGCGGCAGGCTCGGTCCGGTCGCCCTCGGCCGGGTCCGCGGCGGCGGCCGGTGACCGCGTGGCCGCTGGGCCCGGGGCCGCCGCGGCGTCCGCGACGGCGCTGTCGGCCCGCTCGGCCGGCGCGGTCTCGTCGACCGCCCGTTGGCCGGGCCCGGCGGGCGCTGTGCCGCCGGGGGCACCCGCCGGCTCGCCGGTCGCTCCGGCCCGCCCGGCGGGTGCCGTGTCGCCAGGGGCGTCGGCCGGCTCGCCGGTGGCTCCGGCCGAGCCCGCGGGACCTGCCGTCATACGCCGGATCCCACCGGCGCGCCCGGAGCCGGGGCGGGCCGGGACTGGATCAGCCGCTGGCCGGGTAGGCCGCCGGTCCGGCGCTCCCCGCTCTTACGCGAGCCGCGCTTCCCGCGCAGCGGCGAGCGGGTGTACAGGTAGCCGAGCACCGGCAGGTGCGAGACGGCGACCCGCTTGGCGAACTCCTCGATGGTCGTGGCCGGCGCGCCGTGGGCGATCACGATCAGGTTCGAGTCGGCCTGGCTGGCCAGCACCGAGGCGAGCGACTTCTCCAGCAGCGCCGGGGTGTCCACGAGCACGAGGTCGTAGGCCTCCTTGGCGGCCGCGAGCGCCGCGGCGGACTGCTCCGTGGTGAGCTGCAGGACCCCGCCGGCCGGCCCGCCGACGCCGGGGGTCAGCACCGACAGGTCGCCCTGCACCTGCTCGACGCTGGCCACGGCATCCTGCAGGCTCAGCGTGCCCCTGGCGACCTGGGCGAGGCCCGGCCGGTCGGTGGAGACGCCGAGCAGCCAGGACAGGCCGGAGCCCTGCGGGCTGGCGTCGATGGCGAGCACCCGCCGGCCCGACTTGGCCGCCGTGACGGCGAGGTTGGCGGCGACGACGCTGCGGCCGTCGCCGGTGGCCGGCGAGATGACCGCGTAGGTCTTGCCCGGCTGGAGCGCGTCGAAGGCGAAGCGGAAGCCCTCGGCTGCGGCCGACTGCTCACCGTCGAACGCCGGCAGGTCGCTCGGCAGCCGCTCCTGGTCGAAGTCGGCGATCTCGGCGAGCAGCGGGCGGTCGAGCACCAGCTCCGGCTGCAGCCGGTTGGCGACCCGGCGGTTGCGGGTGGCGCTGACGTAGCTCACGCCCATGCCGACCAGCAGGCCGACGACCGCGCCGAGGACGGCGTAGCGCAGCGCCCCCACCGCCGACGACGCCTCCGGCTCCTCGGCCGGCGAGGTCGCGACGATGCCGTCCGTGACCAGCAGGCCGCGCAGGTACAGCTCGGACCGCTTCTCCTGCAGCGAGGCCAGCGTCACCGCCTGCGGCGAGTTCGGCAGGAGCTGGTTCTGCAGGATCTGCGTCTGAAGCTGCTGGATCTGCCCGTCGAGCTGCTGCAGCGCGGTCTGGGTCGAGTCGGTCACCCGGGCCCGCACCTGCTCCTGGTAGGCGGCGATCATGGCGTTCGCGGCGGCCGCTGCGATCGCCGGGTCGGAGTCCTCGACCTTGACCTCGATGAGGTCGCTGTCCTCGTCCAGCTCGACCGTGAGGTGCTCGCGCAGATCCTTGCCGGTCATCCCGGCGCCCGGGATCTGCTCGTTGACCTTCTGCGCCGCGGCGTCCGCGGTCAGCTGCAGCCGCAGGATCGAGGCCTGGTTGGCCGCGTAGTTCGGCTCGGGGTCGACATCGAAGATCGCGGCGTTCGGGTCACTGACGACGATGCTGGCCTTCGCCGTGCTGCCGGCCATCGCCACCCCGGCCGCGTACCCGGCGACGGCGAGCACCAGCGTGATGGTCAGGACAAGCCCCCAGCGGCGGGCCGTCGCGCCGAGGATCGTCGGCTGGAAGGGAGATACTTCGAGAGCGTCCATGTTCATCCTGGTCGTGGTAGATGGCCGGTCGCGGGCTGGCGGCCGCCGGCTACTGGCCTGACGTACCGTCACATTCGCGGCGGCCGAGCCGCGGAGATCCATCTCCAGTTGTGCGCGGATGAGGAGGCCCGCACCGTGCGGGGCAGCGAAGAGCTAGCCGGGCCGGCCGCTATTTCGCGGGCGGGCCGCCGAGAATTTCATGTTTACCCCCCGGATGTCCAGCAACCGCCATTGCGCCGCCCCGGTGGTGATTCGCCGCGCAATCTCGGCCGTCCGTTGCGTCATCAGCCCGCTCCGACGGCCTTGCTGTAGAGCTCGTCGAGCAGGTCCGGCAGCCGGCGGGCGTCGAAGCGGGTGTCCGGCTCGGTCCGGCCCGGCAGGTCGCGCAGCGCGGCCGCGAGCCCGCCGGGCACGTCCCCCCGGGGGGACACCCGCACGCCGCGGCGGCCGTCGCCGCCGACCAGCATCGCCGGGCCGCCGATGTCCAGGCAGACCACCGGGCAGCCCAGGGCCATCGCCTCGGCCACCACCCAGCCGGCGCTGTCGTGCATCGAGGGGAACAGCAGCGCGTCGCAGCTCGCGAACGCCGCCAGCACCTCCTCGCGCGGGCGCAGCCCGCGGAACCTGACCCGGCTGGTCACCCCGAAATAATCGCACGCGGCCCGAATGGCCGGTTCGTCAGGACCGTTCCCATACAGGTCCAGGACCCAGTCCCGGGCCTCGGGCCGGCCGAGCGCCGCGACCGCCAGCCGCACGCCCTTCCAGCCGAGGAAGCGCCCCGCGTACACGGCGCGCCGGACCCGTTTCGCAGCGCCGTGCGCCACCTGCCCGGAGCCGCTGCCAGCGGCGGATGAGTCCTGGCCGGTGGCGTCCGCCGGATCCGCGGGGTGGGCCGGAAGCCGGTCGAGATGCAGCGCGATATTCGGCTCGACAATCGGGTGCGCATGCCGAAAACGCGCGGCGACGTCGTGGTTGGCGGCGAGCATTGTGGTCGCCCGGTGGGAAAGCCGTTCCCCGAACACCACCCGGCCACCGCCGGTGATGAGGCCGCGGGCGATCTCGACGCCGAGCTGGCGGGGCCCGAGCCAGCGCCAGAACTGCAGCGGCAGCGGCGACGTCCCGCCGACCGGCCCCCAGATGAACGGCACGTCGCGCAACGCCGCGACGCCGGCCGGCATCCAGTCCGACGCGTAGGTGACGTGGTGGGCGACGTCGAACCGGACCTTCGCGTGGGTCTCGCGCACGGTCCGGCGCAGGAAGGCCTGCCAGGCGGCGTAGCGCATCCGCTCGCCGCGGGAGAACTCGCCGCGCCAGTTCACGATCTCCGGCACGGGCACCGGGACCACGGTCAGCCGCAGGCCGGGCTCGGCCGCCACCGCCGCCCGCACCGGGTCGACCCAGTGGACGTCGGTGAACAGCCAGACGTCGTGGCGCTGCGCGGCCGCCCTGGCCCACTCCCAGCCGGCGCCGCGCTCCGAGCCCTCACCCGGCCCGCAGGCGTACGCGCTGAGCGCTACCTTCATGCGCCCGCCTCCGGCCAGGGCGGGGGCAGCGGGCGCGGCGGATGGCGCAGCACCCCCGCGACGAAGGCCGGGTTGTTCCTGAAGTAGCGCCGCCACAGCCGGCGCGGCTCCTGGATCAGCCGGTAGACCCACTCCAGCCCGGTGTTGTGCAGCCACGACGGGGCCCGCTTGACCAGCCCGGCGTGCATGTCGAAGGCGGCGCCCACCCCGAGCAGCACCGGCGCGTCCAGCCTGTCCCGGTGCTCGGCCATCCAGCGCTCCTGCTTGGGCGTGGACAGGCCGACCCAGACCAGGTCGGGCGCGAGACTGTTGATCTCGGCGACGATCGCCTCGTCCTCCGCCTCGGTGAGCGGGCGGAACGGCGGCGAGTGGGTGCCGACGACGGCGAGGTTGGGCATCGTCTCCCGCAGCCGGTTGACGAGCAGCTCGGGGACGCCCTCCCTGCCGCCGTAGAAGTAGCTGGTCCAGCCCTTCTTCTCGGCGGCGGCGAGCACGTCGAGCATCAGGTCCGGCCCGCGGACGTGCCCGGTCTGGGTC
Organism: Frankia sp.; assembly: GCA_019689615.1. Taxonomy (GTDB): domain Bacteria; phylum Actinomycetota; class Actinomycetes; order Frankiales; family Frankiaceae; genus Pseudofrankia. The sequence goes on from JADGHD010000080.1 coordinate 7,519, forward strand.
ATCCTGGCGTAGCGGGCGCACCACACGAGCGGCATCCCGTCCGGGGCGGTGAGCCCCGACCGGTTGTGGATCTCGCGCAGCGCCGGGTCGCGCTGCGACTCCATCACTCCGTGGACTCCGGTGGCGCAGACGTACTTCCGCTCGCGCCGGGCGATCCAGTCACCGATCAGTGCGACGGCGCCAGCCCGGTCGATGGCGCTGACGTGCACGCCGAGCACGTCGTAGCGGACGGGCTCCGGCAGCGGCCCCGCGGGCCGCCCGCCGGCCTGGCTGGTGCCCGCGGCGTCGGCAGCTTCACCGGCTGGCGCGTCGGCCTGGCCTACCAGGCGCAGCGGCCGGTCAGGCGCCGCCGGCCCGACCGCCGGGTCCGGCTCGACCACCGGCGCGACAGCCGAGGCGAGCGGGGACGCCGGCGCCGCCGGCGCCTGCGCCGCCGCGGATGGCGCCGCCGCCTGCTGTCCACCCGGCTCGGATTGTTCGGACCGAAGTGTCACTCTGTCCCCCCTCGGGACTGTACGCACGAACCGTGCATACAGGGTGGTCTGGTAGCCGGGCCCGGCCGCCGGGGGATGCGACCCGGCCCGCCCACTGCCTGGGACCGCGTCGCCGGGTCCTCAACTCCTCATCGCTCGCCGCTCGCCGTCCGACCGCGCCGGGACCAGCGCCGATCGACCCCTCGGTCCTGCCTAGAGACGGGCAACGGCGGACGGACGGTTGCCGATCCCGAAATAGTTGTGTGGCCCCGGCAGGAGCAGCTTGCGGAACTTGTCGGGCTGCACGGCGAGCACGCCGATCGCCTCGTAGCAGCGCGCCTTCTCGTACAGCGGGAGGTCCTGGCGGGCGATCGCCTCCCGGTAGCCGCGCACCATCCGGGTGACCGGCGGCAGGATCGTCCGCTTCGCGTTCGGGTCCGCCCACTTGGCCTTCTGCCAGACGCTCAGGTGGTTGGACGCGCGCTCGTGGAACCGCCGCTCGAACAGCGGTTCCTCGGCCTCCCGCCACGTGCCCAGGAGCGCGAGCTCGGCCAGCAGCACCTTGTCGGTGCCGTAGAAGCGCTGCTGCAGCGGGGTCTTCAGCAGCGCGTCCCGGCGCAGCAGCCCGAAGATCTCGAAGCACCAGCGGGTGTTGAGCAGCACGTCCCGCAGCCGCACGTGCGGCAGCGGGGAACGCAGGCGGCGCTGGGAGATCGGCCGGTCCGGCGGGTCGACGTGCTCACCGTGAGGGGTGCGGTAGCCGTCGCCGTCGCGCTCCAGCGGCCGGCCCTCCTCGTCGATGTAGGCCGTCAGCGAGTGCGCCAGGACCGCGTCCGGGTCGTCGCGCAGCAGCTCGTAGGTGCGCTCCAGGAAGCCCGGCCGGACGACGTCGTCGTCGGCGACCCAGCGGAACAGCGGGGCCCGCGAGAGCCTTACCACCTCGTTGTAGTTGGCGTTGGCGCCGATGTTCCGCTCCTGGCGCACGTAACGCACCCGGTCGTCAGCTCGGGCGTATTCCCGGCAGATCTCCTCGGTGGCGTCCGTGGACGCATTGTCCGAGATGATCAGTTCCAGGTCGCCGAACGTCTGGCCAAGCAGCGAGTCGAGCGCGGGGCGTAGGAACCTGTCGCCGTTATAGATGGGCAACCCCATGCTGATCTTGGGTTGCCAGTTCTCCCTGGTCATCGGCTCGCCTTCCCGTGCGGGTCAGTGTCTCCAGACTCAGCGGCCGGAGTTCGCCACCTGCTTCTCGATCCACCGGTAGGTCGGGGTAAGGCCTTCCTCCAGCGAGGTCTTTGGCTCCCAGCCGAGCACCTGGCGCAGGAGGGAGTTGTCGGAGTTGCGGCCACGGACGCCCTGCGGGCCGTCGACGTGCCTGATGGTGATGCCGGGCTTTCCGCTGATCCCGATGATGATCTCGGCCAGCTGGTTGATGGAAACCATCTCGTCGGTGCCGAGGTTCAGCGGGCCGGTGTAGTCGGACATCATCAGCCGGTAGATGCCCTCGACGCAGTCGTCGATGTAGCAGAAGGACCTGGTCTGCTCGCCGTCGCCCCAGACCTCGATCTCGCCGCCCGGCTCGGCGAGCGCGACCTTGCGGCACAGCGCCGCCGGAGCCTTCTCCCGGCCGCCCTGGAAGGTGCCGTTGGGGCCGTAGATGTTGTGGAACCGGACGGTGCGGGTGTCGATCCCGAACTCCTCGCCGCCGTAGCGGTTGATCAGCTCGCCGAGGATCTTCTCCCAGCCGTAGGCGTCCTGCGGGGCGGCCGGGAAGGCGTCCGACTCCTTCAGGCCGGCGACCTGGGACTCGGTCTGCAGGTGCTCCGGGTAGATGCAGGCGGAGGAGGTGTAGAGGTACCGGCTGACGCCGTTGATGCGTGCGGCCTCAAAGGTGTGCAGGTCGATCAGCGCGTTGTTGCGCAGGATCGTGCCGTGGTTCGCGGAGATGAACCCCATCCCGCCCATGTCCGCGGCCAGCGCGTAGACATGGTTGACGCCGCGGGTCGCCTGGAGGCAGTTGTCGTACCGGCGGAGGTCGAGCACCTCGAACTCATCCGCGTCGGTCTCGGAGAACTCCGGCAGCTTCTGGTCCACCCCGCGGACCCAGTAACCCCGTTCCTTCAGGTAGGTGACGAGGTGGCTGCCGATAAATCCACCCGCGCCAGTAACGAGGACCTTCTCCACGGGTTACCCCCTTCTTGCTTTCTGGACCGGCGAAGCCACTGCGTGGACGACGCCGCACCGGGGCGCGCGGCCCGGTGCCTTTGCTGCCTGCCTGGACGGGCCGGGCAGCGATATCGGGAAGAGCCGGCACGAGTCCAGGGGCGGCCATGCCTGGGTTGCGGCCACGGGCCGTGGGGTGCTACGCACGCTCTGCCACCAGCGCCGCGGCCGAGCCGGCTGGGGTGACGCGTGCGTGGCCGGTGCCGCGCGTCGGCGGGTCCGGGGAACCGAACGGACCAGGCGCGCGACCGGCCGCGGCGGGCCGCCTCGCCGTCCCTGGAAACGCATGTCCGATGAACCCGCCACGCCTTCGCCGCCCCATGCCGCGGTTGCTCCAGAGCCCTCGCGGACGGCGTGCCCGAGGAAGGCCACTAGATCTTCATCATGCCAGATGCGCCCCGCTCTGCCGGGAGGACGCCGGTAAATAGTAGGTCACGCCCCTGTGGGCACGATGGGCGGGTTCGCACATGCCGCAGACGGAACGTCGGCAACGGGGGTCGACTTCCCGGAGGAGCGCTCCGCGCCGATCAGCCATTGGATCTCGAAAGCGCGGCATAGCGAAACAGGAAAACAACCCGTTACACGATCAGTGTGCCAGAACCATGCCAACACTACACCAAATGACAACTTTGCGTACCGAGTAGAACATCCTAACCTCGCCCGGTCGGGCCAGGCAGCCAGCCAACCCGCGGGCGGGTGGACCGGCGCGGTCCGGCTACCCGCGGCCGCCTCGGCTGTCCGGGTCGAGGCGGCCAGCGTCGGCGGCGCCGTCCGCCGCCGGCTCGCCGACGGGCGTGGCGGCGCTGAACGCGGTCGGCCGCCGCAGCCGACCGAACGGATCCCGCTCGGCTGGCGGGAAGAAGGCTCTCTTGACGATGTACGCGTCGCCGACGTAGAGCGCGACGACTCCGGCGAGACCGCCCCAGACCAGCGCGAACGGACCGAGGCTCGCCGCCAGCGCCCCGGTGACCGCCGCCGAGACGACGATCTGGGCCATGGCGGCCACGATCGACTCCCGCTCCCGGCCGGCGGCGATCACGATGGTGATCAGGGCGAGCACCGAGTAGCCGACGCCCTCGGCGAAGATCGTGAACGGGAGCAGGCCGGACACCTCGTAGCTGCGCGGCAGGACGTGCGGCAGCGGGTTCCACGGCCAGTCGAACCCGAACAGCCCGGCCCAGCCCACGATGGCGACGCCGACCAGCGCCCAGAACATGGACAGGATCTTCACGAGCCGGCGGAAGTCGCGCTGCTTGGTCCCGGTCATCAGCTCCGGGTTCAGCACCGCGAGCAGGCCGACGACCAGCACGGTCACCGGCTGGGCCAGCACGCGGGCCGCCTCGGCCTGCCCGGCGGCCTCCGAGCCGGCGGCGGCGGCGACGATCGCGGTGTTGATGAACGCGCCGCTCTGGGTCACCACCCCGGCGAACGCGATCCAGGTGCCCGAACGCAGCAGTCCGCGCAGCGTGAGCAGCTTGGGCGGGGTGAGCACGACGACGGCACGCTGGTAGCCGTAGATGCCCGACAGCAGCCGGGCGATCGTCATCGCGCCGAACGGCACCCAGGCCGCCGGCACGTGCACGATCAGCGCGATGCTCAGCAGTACGACCATCAGGCCGAGCTGCACCCCGGACACCCTGGCCGCATGCCACGACCGGCCGGACTGGTGCAGCATCCGCCGGATGTGGTCCTGCAGTGGGGAGATCAGCGCGAGCAGGGTGGCCGTGGCCGCGAACGCGACCCGGTCGGACATCGGCGCGCCGGTGGGGATCAGCAGCACCAGCGGGACCAGCGCCGCCCCGAACACCGCCGGCACCAGGCCCAGCCGCAGCGACTGGGGCAGCAGGTCGGCCCGCCGGTGCCGGTCCACGTCGGTCGAGCTCAGCTCCGCCGGGGTGAAGACCGAGTTGGCGGAGATGATCGCGACCGACATGAAGCAGGTGTAGAAGAGCGCGTACACGCCCTGCTCGGCCCCGGACAGGTAACGCGTCGCGTAGAACCCCATCAGGAAGCTGGCCAGCGACGACATCGACGAGTCGAGCAGCCCGGCTGGCAGCCGCTTGGTCAGCCCGCCGCCACCGGCGCCGCTGGGGCGCCTGGGGTCGAGCCCGGGCGGCGGCAGCTCCGGCGGCCGGCGCCGGGTGATGCGCTCCGTGTCCTCCTGCGTGGCCAGCCGGGCGGCCACCTGGCCGGCCCGCCCCTGGGCGACGACGGTCTCCAGCAGCGGTGGCGGCAGCGCCGGACGCTTGATCCGGACGGTCGCCTCCGGGTCGAACTCCTCCGCCGGTCGCGCCGCGGCCGGCGGAGCATCCGCGCTCGCCGAGACCGGCCGCGGGGGCAGCGCTGGCGGTGGCCCGGCCGGGCCAGGCGCCGGCATCGTCGGCTCCGCGCCGGTCGGCGGCACCCGGCCACCGTGCGTCGACGGCAACCGCCCACCAGGGGGCGGCAGCGGCCGGTTCGCCCCGCGCGGCAGCGCCCGGCGCCAGTCGCGCCGCCAGCCGGTCACCCCCGGCGGCAGGCGCAGCTCGGTGCTGGCATCGGGCGGCAGCGGCGGCCGCGCACCCGGCCCGCCCCCCGTGGGATCCACCC
>JADGHD010000081.1 GCA_019689615.1 Frankia sp.
TCATTTGTGTATAAGCGACAGGCCCCGGGGGCGGGCACCAGCGGCCGCGGGCGGCCCGTCAGCCGGTGGGCACGAGCGCGCCGCAGGCGAGCTCCTGGATCACCTCGAAGCCGGACTCACCGACGGTCACCGCCGAGCCGCAGGGCACGGCGATGTTGTGGTTGACCGGCCACCGGGACTCGGCCACCGCTCCCGGGACCTCGTAGGAGTAGTCGCCGGCGTTGAGCATGGCGACCAGGGAGTCCGCCGTGACGTCCGGCCCGGCCGCCTCCAGCGCGTGCAGGAAGAAGTCCGCGGACCAGTACCCGGCCAGCACCGGCAGGCTGAGCACGGCGTCCGGCGCGTACTTCGCGAAGTCCTCCTTGAGCTGGCGCATGCCGGGCGAGTCCGACTCGGTCGGCGCCCACTGCAGGAACGTGATGGAGTCGCGGAACGCCTCGAACGTCGCCAGCCGCGGGTCGTAGCCGACCTGGTTGACGATCGTGCCGGGGTAGCCGGCGGCCCGCAGCGCCTCGGTGGCCCGAAGGGTGGCCGGGAAGCTGAGGCTGAGGATCATCAGGTCCGGCGGGGCGCCATCGTCCGCGGTCATGATGGCGTTGACGATCGGGGTGGCGTCGGTCAGGCCCGCCGTCGGCACCGACGCCTCGGCGTAGACCACGTCGAAACCGGCGAGTTCGAGCGTGCGCTTGTAGACCTCGACGCCGGCGCGGGCGGAGTCGTTGTCGGAGCCGAGCACGGCGGCCGACTTGCCGTCCGAGCCGCCGACCACAATCCTGCTGAGCATCGCGGCGTTACTCGGGATGGCCTTCTCCTCGGTCTGCAGCAGGCAGCCGGTGATGGCGAAGCCGAGCGCGTTCGCGCACATGGCAGTGTTCGTGCCCCAGCCGAAGTACGGAATGCCCTCCTGGCACATCACGTCGGCGAAGTTCGCGATCGCGGTAATGGCCGGGACAACTGCGAAGACCCGGTCACGCAGCGCCAATCCCTGCGCTTCCTGGACATTACGGGCCGGGTCCGTCCCGTCGTCCTTGGTGCCGATATAGTTGATCTTGCGACCGTTGACGCCGCCCTCGTCGTTGGCCCTGGCGAACCGGACCTCGGCGCCCACCTCGGCGCCGGCCAGCGCCGCGCCACCCGGCGCGGTCAGGCTCGCCAGGCCGCCGACGGTGATCTCGGTGTCGGTGATGCCGCGGGTGGGGTCGGCGGTCGCCCCCGCGCACTGCAGCGAGGCCGGGTCGACGGTGAAGCCGTTGGCGGCCCAGCCGTTGGGCGGCCCCGGCTCGAACGCGCGCGCGTCGACCTCGGTCGCGACCGGGGCCGGAGCGGATCCCCCGCCGTCGCCGCCCGTCTCGTCGTCACCGCCGCCACAGGCCGCGACAAACAGCATGCCCGCCGCCACGACCGCTGTGATCCGTGCTAATCGCATTGATGTCCTCACCCTCGCCCGATACCTGCGGGCAGGAAGATCCGCCCGGCGAAAAACGCCCGGCACCTTTTGCGAGCGTTCTTTGCAAACTCGAGGGTGGCACAGCTCACAGCGTCAGGACAAGCGCATTCCCCCATCCGCGATCTCGGACCGGACCGCGCCCAGCACGTTCTGCCGGAAACGGGCGGCGGCCGCGGTGTGGCCGGCGAGGGCCTGCAGCTCGGTGCCGGCCCGGATGGCCGCCCTGGCGCCCCAGACGTCGAACGCCCGGTGCACGGAGCGCTTGTTCAGCTGGGTCAGCTCGCTGGGCACGCCGGCGATCCGGCGGGCGATCGCGAGCACCTCGTCCTCCAGCCGGTCGGCCGGGTAGGCGCGGTTGGCGAAGCCGATCCTGGCCGCCTCGACGCCGTCGATCGGGTCGCCGGTGAGCATCAGCTCCATCGCCCGGCGCATGCCGAGCAGGACCGTGTGGTACTGCCAGTCGGGCGGGCTGACCACCCGGACCACCGGATAGCTGATCTTGGCATCCTCGGCGACGTAGACCAGGTCACAGGCGGAGGCGAGCTCGGTGGCGCCGGCGATCGCGTACCCGTGGATCTGCGCGATCACCGGCTTGGCCAGGTCCCAGATGCTGAACCAGGTGTCGTTGGCCTGCCGCGCCCACTGCCCGTCGCCGGGTGCCGAGTAGAACGGCGCGTTCTCCATCAGCGGCGAGCTCAGGTCGTAGCCGGAGGAGAAGCACGGCCCGGCCCCGCGGATGATCGTGACCCGCACGTCGGGGTCGTTGTCGTGCGCCTGCAGGGCGCGCAGCAGCTCGGTGCGCAGCGGCGTCGAGATCGCGTTGCGCTTCTCCGGCCGGTTCAGCGTGATCCGCCGGACCCCCTCGGCCGGCGCATCGACCAGCAGGTAGCGGTACTCGCCTTCCGTGGCGCCGCCGTCGGGCTCGTCGGTCATGCCGCCGCCTCCTCGCGGGTGCCGACCAGGTCCGCCATCAGCTCCAGCGCCTCCTTCGGCGCCGCCGGGTCGACGTCGACGATCACGCCGGTCACCCCGGACGGGACGAACGCGCCGTCGGCCCAGCGCTCGCGGATGCGCGCCGGCGAGCCGATGAGCGCGGTCTGCTCCAGGTACTCGTCGGGGACGGCGGCCTGCGCCTCGGCCTTGCGGCCGGCCCGCCACAGCTCGCCGATCCGGTCCGCCGCCTCGGGGAAGCCGCGGCGGGCCATCGCGTCACGGTGGTAGTTGTGCGTGCGGCTGCCCATCCCGCCGACGTACATCGCGGTGAGCGGGCGCATCGCGGCCAGCGCGCCGCGCACGTCGTCAGTGATCCGCACGCTCACGCCGGTGAACACCTCGAAGCCGTCGCCGCGCTCCACCCTGGCCCGCACCACGTCCGGCACGCCATCGGGACCGAGCCCCATCGGCAGCCAGCCGTCGGCGATCTCGGCGGCGAGCGCGGTGTTGCGCGGCCCGCCGGAGGCCAGCCACAGCGGGACCGGCGCGGCCGGGTGCATGATCGACTTAAGCGCCTTGCCCTGGCCGAGCGCGCCCGGCCCGGTGTAGGGCAGCCGGATCTCCGGCCCGTCGTGGGACACCGGCTCCTCGCGGGCGAGTACCTTGCGCAGGATCGTGACGTAGTCCCGCATCCGCTGGTTCGGCCGGCCCCACGGCTGCCCGTACCAGCCCTCGACGATCTGCGGCCCGGACACCCCGATGCCGAGGATCAGCCGGTTGCCACCGGCCATGGCGTCGATCGTCATCGCGTGCATGGCCAGCGTCGCCGGCGGGCGCGCGGCCAGCTGGACGACGGCGGTGCCGAGCCTGATCCGGCTGGTCAGCGCGGCGAGGTAGGCCAGCGGGGACAGCGCGTCCGACCCGTAGGCCTCGGCGGTCCAGACGGAGTGGTAACCGAGCGCCTCCGCGTGGCGCACCACGTCGACGGGCACCTCGAGCTGGGCCGCCCGGTACAGGTTGAGCCGCAGGGCAAGCTTCAGGGGCACGCTGGTCCTCCTCCCGCCGATGGCGGCCGCGTCATGGCAGGATGCCGACCGGCCGGACCGGCTGCCGCGGTGCTGTCCGTTCCCGGCCCTCGGCCAGGTCGAGGCCGGCGAGCAGGGCGTTGCGCAGGTCGCGCGGGTCGATCACGTCGTCGTAGGACAGCCGGGCGCCGCCCGAGATCGAGCCCCTGGCCTGCTCGGCGGCGACCCGCGCCCGCTCCTCCGGGTCGGCGATCCTGCTCGCGTCGCTGGTGGCCGGCAGCACGCCGAGTGTGATCGACGGGAAGGCGAGCGTGAGGGTCTGCCCGTCGAACGGGTTCATCGCCATCACCGACGAGCCGAAGCCGAACGCCTTGCGCAGCGTCACGTGCAGCTTCGGCACGTCCAGCCGGCGCTGCGCGGCGTACATCCGGGCCGCGCGGCGCAGGATCCCCTCCTGCTCGGCGACGCTGCCGGCCTGCACCCCCGGGTTGTCGGCGAGGAGCACGACCGGCAGCCGGAAGGCCCCGACGACCTGGAGGAAGTGCGCGGTCTTGTCGGCGGCTTCGCCGTCGATCGCGCCGGCGCGCACCGCCGGGTTGTTCGCGACGATGGCCACCGGCCGCCCGCCGAGGTGCGCCAGCGCCGTGACGATCGAGGCGCCGAAGTCGGGCTGGATCTCCAGCAGGTCGCCCTCGTCGACGATGGCCGTCAGCACCGGCTTGATCGAGTACGGCCGGCGCGGGTCCGGCGGGATGATCCGCAGCAGCTCGTCGACCCGGCGCGGCCCGATGTCGCGGCCGCTGCACCGGCGCGGCGGCGCCTCCCAGGCGTTGAGCGGGAAGTAGCTCAGGTAGCGGCGGGTGAGCTCGATCGCGGCGGTGTCGTCCGGGACGACGTTGTGCACCACGCCGGAGGTCAGCGCGGCCACCTTGGGGCCGCCGAGGTCCTCCTTGCTGATCTCCTCGCCGATGGCGGAGCGGACCAGCGGCGGGCCGGCGGCGAAGATCGAGGCGGTCTGGGTCATCACGACGAAGTCACACAGCGGGGCGGTCAGCGCGCCGTGCCCGGCGGAGGCGCCGAGCACCAGGCAGACCATCGGCACGAGGCCCGACAGGTCGACCAGAGCGCCGAGGTCGCCGGGGCTGCGCCCGCCGCCGTGGTCGGTGACCCGGTGGCCGGCGCCCTCCAGCATCATCACCAGCGGCACCCGCTCCTGCCGGGCGAGCTGGGCTAGCCGGAAGCGCTTGGCGGACGCGCCGGACCCGATCGACCCGCCGAGCACGGTGACGTCCTCGGCGCCGGCGAGCGCCGGCCGGCCGTCGATCCGCCCGGCGCCGGCGACGAACGCGTCCGCCGGGACCGGCGGCTGCTCGGTGCTGCCGACCAGGGCGCCGATCTCGTAGAAGGTGCCCGGGTCGAACAGGGCGGCCAGCCGCTCCCGGGCGTTGAGCCGGCCGCGCTCCGCCTGCCGGACGAGCCGGGCCTGGCCACCCATCGCCCGCGCGATCGCCCTGCGCCGCTCGATCTCGGCGATCGCCGGGCCCCACCCGTGCAGGTCCTCGTCCCCGGCCGACGGGGGTTGTGTGGCCGCACTCACGGGGGTCACCCTATGGAACTCGGTTTCTTTGCCGCAACCGGTAGTAGCACGGATTCCCGCTGGCCAGCGCGGTCCAACCGGGCATCGGCGGGGACGCCTGCGGGCAGGGCGCGTCCCGGGGTCGCCGCCCGGCGCATGGCTCCGATCTACTACCGATCTTTTAGAAGCCGGTTTCAGCGAGTCGGGTGGGGCAGACGATGGCGGGGGGCAGCGGCGCCGCCATGACGCGAGGGTGGCGCCACGGCTCCGCCGCACCGGCTACTCGACCCAGGTCTCCTCGAAGACGGCGCCGTCGGCGACGAGCTTGTCGATCTCGCCCTCGTCGAAGCCGTTCTCCCGCAGCACCTCGCGGGTGTGCTGGCCGCAGACCGGCGGCGGGCCGGCGATGCGGCCGGGGGTGGCGGAGAACGTGATCGTCGTGCCGAAGTGCTCGAAGCTGCCGAGCTTCGGGTGCTGCTGGCGGACCACGAGCCCTTCGGCGTGCATCGCCGGGTCGTCGTGGATCCGCCGGCCGAAGTCGGGGTCGCAGATCTCGACGGGCACCCCGGCGCCGTCGAGGACGGTAAAGGCCTCGGTGGCGGGGCGGCCGGCGAACCAGGCCTCCAGCCGGTCGGCGACCAGCTCGTCGTCGGCCAGCCCGTCGTCGGCCAGCTCGTCGTCGGCCAGGCCGGTGGCCGAGCGCAGCGCCGCCCGGTGCTTCGCGGCGATCGCGGCCAGGCACAGCCAGCGGCCGTCGCCCGCCCGGTAGAGCCGGTAGAGCGGGCCGATGCCGAGCTGCATCCGGTCGAGCGCCGGCCGGGGCAGCGGGGTGCCGTCCGGCCGCAGCGCCGCCATCGAGGCCACCAGCAGCTGGGCGTTGAGGATCGAGGTGTCCACGGTCTGCGCCTCGCCCGTGCGGGCCCGGTGGTAGAGCGCCTGGATCACGCCGATCGCGGACAGGAAGCCGTTGCCGGTGTCGCCCAGCGACGTCAGGCTCCAGAACGGCCGGCCACCGTCGCGACAGCCGCCGTCCTCGTAGGTGACGCCGGCCAGCGACCCACCGGTCTGGTCGTTGCCCGGGGAGTCCGATCGCGGGCCGCGGTCAAAGCCGCGGGTGTGGCAGTAGATGATGTCCGGGTTCACGGCGCGCAGCGACGCCTCGTCGCACCCGAGCCGGGCCAGCGCGTCGCGGCGCATGTTGGAGTGCACGACGTCGGCCCGCTCGACCAGCCGGTACAGCACCGCCCGCCCGGCGGGCGTCTTCAGGTCGATGCCGATGCTGCGCTTGCCGCGGTTGGCGCCATAGGCGATGTGCGAGGCGTGCCAGGCCGGGTCGCGGCGGGCGTTCACCTTGATGACGTTGGCACCGAGGTCGGCGAGCACCTGGGTGCCGAACGGCCCGGCCACGGCGAAACCCAGGTCGAGCACGGTCACCCCGTCGAGCGGCGGCCGGCCGTCGCCGCCCGCGGCCTCGCCGCTGCCGTGCGCGGCGCTCGGCTTCGTGACCTGGGCCGGCCAGGGCGCGGCCAGGACCTCGGCGGTGTGCTCGCCCACCCGGGGCGGGCCGCCGCGGATGCGGCCGGGGGTGCGGGACAGCCCGTAGAGGATGCCGGCCTGGCGCAGGGTGCCGTGCTCCGGGTGCGGCACGTCGACGACGGCGTCCTCGGCGAGCAGCGCCGGGTCGGTCAGTGCCTCCTCCGGGGTGCGCACCGGCTGCAGCGGGACGCCGCCCTGGCGGGCGACCTCGGTCCACTCCTCGCTCGTGAACCGCGCGACCGCCTCGGCCATCAGCGGGTAGTAGTGCGCGAGGACGACGATGTTCTCCGGCTCCATCGGGATCCTGGCCGGGTCGTCGAGCACCCGGGCGACGTCGCGGCGCAGCGCCAGGGTGTCGCCGTCGGCGCTGCTCAGCACGAACAGCGGGTTGGGCACCCACTGCTGCACCCAGCGGCCGTCCGAGCAGCGGAAGAAGCCCTTCGGCGCCCGCCGGTCGAACACCCACGACCGCAGGCCCACGGCGTCCGGCCGGCCGACCCGCATCCACGCCCCCGCCTGCGCGCACAGCGCGGCCTGCAGCAGCGACGTCGCCACCCGCTGGCCGCGGCCGGTGCGCTCGCGGGCCAGCAGCGCGGCGTTGATGCCGACGCTCGCCAGGTACGCCGCCCCCAGGGACAGGAACGGGGAGTAGGTGAAGATCGGCCCCTCGCGCGGCGCGCCCGGCTCCATCCCCTCCGGGAGCTCGAGGTCCGCCAGGAACTCCGGCTCCCCGTGCATGTAGCCGATGGCGCCGCCGGTCTCTCCACGCTGCGCGTCCCACAGGCCGGTGCGCGCCGCGACCAGGCCCTCGATGCCCGGCCGGTCGCGGTGCCCGGGATGGTTGCCATAGCCGGTGATGGAGCAGTGGATCAGCCGCGGGTTGCGGGCCACCAGCTCGTCGGCGGGCAGGCCGAGGCGCTCCAGCGTTCCCGGCGCGAACGACTCCAGCAGCACGTCGGCGCCGTCGACCAGGGTGAAAAGCCGCGCCCGGTCGGCATCGTCGCGCAGGTCGAGCTCGACCGCGCGCCGGCCGCGCAGCCACACGTCATACCCCGGCGTCCCCCGGAACGGGTCCCCACCCGGCGGCTCCACCTTGACGACGTCCGCGCCGTGGTCGGCGAGCAGCATCCCGGCGACCGGCCCGGCGATCCCCCACGACAGATCCAGGACCCGAACCCCGTCGAGCACGCTTGGCATGACGACTCCTCCGCGATCGGTTGGCCGTCCACATAGTGCCTGCAATGTTGCGCGGGCGCACGGGAACGCCGCCGGCCGACCGCCACGCCCGCCCTCGCCGCTCGCGGCGACCCGGCCGCCGGCCGCGATCGGCCAGGATCCACGAAAACCGGCCCTAGCCCAGCGGGCGGACCTCGGCGCCGGTGATGGTGAACGCCAGCGAGCAGCGGAAGCCGCCGGTCACCTCGGTCGGACGCAGCGGGCCGAGCTCCTCGAACTCGGAGTCGAAGATCTCCAGCTCGGCCGGGCCGGTCCAGACGTCGGCGGCGGCGAAGTCGGTGACGATGTTGCGGGCCAGGTCGCGCACCAACGGCGGGCCGCCGGCCAAATCGGGGACCAGCCGGGTGTGCCAGACCGGCAGCCGCAGCGCGCGCGGCACGAAGCCCTCGGGCTCGGCGCGCTCCAGCGTCACCGCTCCCCTGGCGAGCTGGCGGCCGAGGCTGCAGACGTGGCCGGCGAACCGGGAGCCAGCCGCGAGCCGCGGGCCGCCCCGGCCGACCCGGACCGCCCTCGTGATCGCGATGTCGCCGGCCTTCTTCGGGAAGCCCTGGATGTGGCCGCGGGCGAACGACAGGTCGTTGTCGACCCAGATGTAGGGCACCCGGGCCACCGGGCGGCCGTCGAGGCGGGCCGGCACGGCGAGGTAGGCCTCGCGGTACTGGCCGCGGGCCGGGTCGGCGGCGATCCGCGGGTCGGCGTCGGCCGCGCTCGACCAGTCCGCGAAGACGAAGGTCGCGGCGCCGTCGCCGACCGGCTCGAGCGCCTCCGGCAGCACGGCGGCGACCGCGTCCGGGTCGGCGCGGAAGTCGATGCCGAGGATCTCCCCGGAGAAGTGCCAGGGCGGCGGTGGTACCAGGGCAGCGGCCCCACCGGGGGAGAGCGGCAGGCTCCAGCCGCGCAGCGTCATCGGCACGCTCCTCGCAGGGTCGGTGGGTCGGTCGACGGCGCCAGGCCGGGGTGGGCCGGCCGGCGCGGCCGGTCAGATGCGGGTGGTGGCGCGGACGTGGCGGGTGCCGGGGCCGGCATAGGACTTGCCGTAGCCCGGCAGCTCGGCGTAGCCGAGGTCCGGCGGGTTGGCGATGGCCGCCCGCCACCAGGTGACCAGCCGGTCCTCCGCCGCGTAGTCGAACGGGTCCTGCAGCGCGCTCTCCTCGTAGCCGCCGCGGGCCGGCGGGTGCTCGACCAGCCAGCGGGCGGCCAGCCGCACCGCCTGGCGCGCCGGCACGACGTCGCGGTAGCCGAGCCGGTCGCGCAGCCTGGTGGTGTCGATGTAGCGGTGGGTCCCCTGCTGGCTCTGCATCAGCGGGCGGGCCGGGATGGCCAGCTCCGCGGGCATGTTGACCAGCTCCCAGTCGTGGCCCAGCTCGTCGGTGATGATCTCGACGACCTGGCGGATGGTGAGCTTCTCGTCGTCGCCACAGTTGAAGACCTCGCCCATCGACGCCTCGGGCTGGTCGACCGCGAGCAGCAGCGCGTGCGCCAGGTTGTCGACGTAGCCGTACGGGATGATCGCCAGCCCGCCGTCCGGCAGCACGATGAACGGCCGGCGGTCGAGGATCCGCCGCACCACGCACCACTCCCGCGGAGCGAGCTGGCGCGGGCCGTAGACGTACGGGTAGCGGAAGTGGGTCGCGGTCGGGTGCTTGTCGAACAACAGCTGCTCGGTGCGACCGATCCGGTAGCTCTTGCCGTCCTCGGCCTCGGTGGCCAGCTCCGCGTCCTCGCGGGTCGGGATGGGCAGGCCGGGCGGGTGGTGCACGGCCGGGTCGAAGAAGCCACGGTAGACCGGCACCCCGCCGATCGACAGGATCCGCCCGATCCGGCCGGCCAGCACGTCGGCGACCGCCCGCAGCCGGCCGTAGGCGGCCACGACGACGTCGAACGTCTCGGTCTCGCCGAGCGCGGCCCGCAGGCCCTCCGCGCTGAACGCGTCACCGTGCAGGTGGCGGAAGCCGGCCTCCTCGGACACCTCCGGCACCTCGTGCCGGCCGGAGTGCAGCAGCGTGACCCGGTAGCCGCGGGCACGCAGGCCGAGCGCGATCGGCGGCCCCGTCGGGCCGGTCCCACCAATCACCAGCGCCGATGCAGACATAGTATGAATCCTACAGTTCTGGGAAAGGGCGAGCGAGTGATCAGTGGGCAGGCCGGGCCGGCGGCGGCCCGGGTGGAGGCGGCGCTGGCCCGGCTCGCGGCCGAGCTCGGCCCGGCGGCGGTGCTCGCCGGCGCCGACGCGCCGCCCGAGTACCACCGGGACGAGTCGCTGACGACGGCGCCGGTCGTCCCCGCCGCCGTGGTGTGGCCCGCCAGCACCGAGCAGGTCGCCGCGGTCGTCCGGGTGGCGGCCGAGCACGGCGTGCCGGTGGTGGCGCGCGGCGCCGGCACCGGCCTGTCCGGCGGCGCGACCCCGCTGTCCGGTTCGGTCGTGGTCAGCTTCGAGCGGATGGCGGCGCTGCTGGAGATCGACGAGTCCGCGCACGTCGCCGTGGTGCAGCCGGGCCTGACCCTGGCCGAGCTGGACGCGGCGACCGCCGTGCGCGGCCTGGTCTACCCGGTGTTCCCGGGCACCAACGCGGCCAGCCTCGGCGGCAACATCGCCACCAACGCCGGCGGGATGCGGGCGGTCAGGTACGGGGTGACCCGCCACCACGTGCTCGGGGTCGAGGCGGTGCTGGGCACCGGCGAGGTGGTGCGGGGCGGCGGCCGGTTCGTCAAGAACGCGACCGGCTACGATCTGACCCAGCTGATCGTGGGCTCCGAGGGGACGCTGGGGCTGGTGACCGAGGCGACGCTGCGGCTGGCCCCGCGGCTCGCGCACACCGCCACGCTGCTCGCGCCGTACGCCACGGTCGACGAGGTGGCCCGGGTGATCCCGAAGGTCGTCACCAGCGGCGTCGCGCCGATGATCCTGGAGTACATCGACCGCGGCACCATGACCGGCCTGGTGCGGGCGAACGACCTGCGCCTCGGCATCCCGGGCGAGGTCGCCGCGACGGCGAGGGCCTACCTGGTCACCGTGCTGGAGGGCAGCCATCCCGACCGGCTGGACGCCGACGTGGCGCTGGCCGCGCAGATCCTCGGCGAGGCCGGCGCCGTCGACGTGTTCGTGCTGCCCGGTGGCCGGGGCGCCGAGCTGCTCGCCGCCCGGGAGAACGCCTTCTGGATGGTGCGGGCCGCCGGCGCCGACGACGTGATCGACATGGTGGTGCCGCGCAACCGGATCCCGGAGTACCTGCGCCAGGTGGAGGAGATCGCCGCCGGCACCACGTCCCGGGTCTACGGCTGCGGCCACGCCGGCGACGGGAACATCCACTTCTCGGTCTACGAGCCAGACCCGGAGCGGCTGAAGGCTCTGCTCACCGCGATCTACACCGCCGGGATGCGGCTTGGCGGGTCGATCTCCGGCGAGCACGGCATCGGCCGGTCGAAGAAGCACTACCTGCAGGTGCTCGAGGACCCGGGCAAGCTGGCGCTCTACCGGCGGATCAAGGCCGCGTTCGACCCGGCCGGCGTGCTCAACCCCGGCTGCGTGTTCGACCTCGCCGGATGAGCGCTGGCACGGGCGCGCGCGGCGGCGGCCCGCGGGGGCGGGCCTTCCGGCGGCGTGGCGACGGCGAGCTTGCCGCCGACCACATCCGCGAGCTGATCGTCGCCGGCGAGCTGCGCCGCGGCGAGCGGCTGGCCCCCGACGAGATCGCCGAGGAGCTCGGCATCAGCCGGATCCCGGTCCGCGAGGGGATCATCGCCCTGGAGCGCGAGGGCTGGGTCGAGATCGAGCCGCGGCGCGGCTCGTTCGTCCGCGGCATCGACCGCACCACCGTGCTCGACCACTACGACCTGCTCGGCGCGATGCTCGGGTTCGTCGCCGCGCGCGCGGCCCAGCGCCGCGACGACGCCGAGGTGTCGGCACTGGCCGCGCGCGAGCGGGAGCTGGCCGATGCCGGCTGCGTGCACGACTCCACCGACGCGCTCGCCGCCTTCCTGGCCGAGCTGCGCCGCGCGGCCAGGTCCGTGCGGGCCGACCGGGTGCTGCGGGTGCTGCCGGAGTTCGTCCGGGCCGACTCCCTGCCAACCGACCTGCGCGCCGACGTCATCGACACCCAGCGCCGCGGGGCGGCCGAAGTGCTGGCCGGGGTGCGCGAGCGCGACCCGGCGGTCGCCGCCCGGGCGGCCCGGCGGCTGTACCGCCGGCTGGGGGACCTGGTCGCGACGTCGCTGGACCGGCGCGGGGTCTTCGCCGACGACGACGAGGCCTCGCCCCGCCGCCCCGTGCCAGCCTTCCGCTGGGCGTTCTCCCCGGACCGGGCGGCCGGCGACGCCGATGGCGGGGATGACCAGGGCGGCAGCGGTGGCGCGACCCGCCACCAGAGCGGCGCGGAGCGGGCCGCCCGCTATGTCCGGGAGAAGATCATCCGGGGCGAGCTCGCCCCGCGGGAGCGGCTCGACCGGGAGCTCATCGGCGAGGCGATCGGGGTCAGCCAGACGCCGATGCGCGAGGCCGTGGTCGCGCTGGAGCGGGAGGGCTGGATCACCGTCGAGCCGCACCGCGGCGCGTTCGTGAATTCGTTCGACGCCGACTACCTGCGCGACCACTACGAGCTCTTCGCGATCATCTTCGGCACGGCCACCGCCCTGGCCACCCGGCGGGCCGGCGGGGATCTCGTCGAGCGGCTGCTCGCGCTGAACGAGGAGCTGCAGCGGGCCGGCGCGGCCGGGGACGCCGAGGAGTTCCAGCGGGTGAACTTCGCGATCCTGGACCTGCTGGTGCGCGGGGCGGCCAGCGCGCCGCTGGTCGCGATGCTGCGGGCGATGCCCGAGATCGTGCCCGGCAACTTCTTCGCCCAGGTGCCCGGCGCGATGGACGCACAGCGCCACGGGTTCGCCCAGGTCTGCGCGGCGCTGCGGGCCGGCGACACCGCCGGCGTCGAGACCGCCTGGTGGTCACTGATGAGCGGGGTCGCCACCCGCGTCATCGCCTACCTCTGATCCACCCGCCGCTGCCCACCCGTC
>JADGHD010000082.1 GCA_019689615.1 Frankia sp.
CCCCCTGGCCGCGGCCCGCGCCCGAGGACGCCTCGCTGGAGTCGCTGGCGCTGCGGGTGCAGCTGGCCTCGTTCCCCGGGCCGGCGCTGCCGGCCGACATCGCCGAGCTGCTGGCCGCCGGCCTCGGCGGGATCTGCCTGTTCGCCTCGAACGTCGCCGGCTCCGGCGCCGCCGGGGTCGCCGGCCTCACGGCCGCGGTGCGCGCGGCGAACCCGTGGGCGCTGGTCGCGGTCGACGAGGAGGGCGGCGACGTCACCCGGCTGCACGTCGCGGAGCACAGCCCGGTGCTCGGGGCCGCCGCGCTCGGCGCGGCCGACGACCTCGCGCTGACCACGGCCACCGGCCGGGCCGTCGGCGCGGACCTCGCCGCCGCCGGGATCGACATCGACCTCGGCCCGGTCGCCGACGTCAACTGCGACCCGGACAACCCGGTGATCGGCACCCGCAGCTTCGGCGCCGACCAGGGCCTGGTCGCCCGGCACGTCGCCGCCTGGCTGACCGGCCTGCAGGAGCGCGGCGTCGCGGCCTGCGTGAAGCACTTCCCGGGGCACGGCGACACCGCCCAGGACAGCCACCTCACGCTGCCGGTGGTGACGGCGTCCGAGCAGACCCTGCGGGCCAGGGAGCTGGTCCCGTTCGCCGCCGCGATCGCCGCCGGCACGGCCGCCGTGATGACCTCGCACCTGGTCGTCCCGGCCGTCGAGCCCGACGTGCCGGCGACGTTCAGCCCGCGGCTGCTGCGCACGCTGCTGCGCGACGAGCTGGGGTTCACCGGGGTGGTCATCAGCGACGCGCTGGACATGGCCGGCGCCTGCGCCGGGCGGGGCATCCCCGAGGCGGCCGTGCAGGCGCTCGCCGCCGGCGTCGACCTGGTGCTGACCGGGGCGAACAAGGACGCCGCGCTGGTCCGCGCGGTGCAGGCGGCGATCGTCGCGGCGGTGCGCGCCGGCCGGCTGCCGCGCGAGCGCCTCGTCGACGCCGCCACCCGCGTCGCCTCGGTGCGCCGTCCCGTCCCGCCGGACGGCGCCGCGCCCGGCGGCGACCCCGCGCTGCCCGACACCGCGACGGTGCGCCGGGCGGCCCGCGCGGCGCTGGTGATCGAGGGCACGCTGCCCGACCTCACCGGCGCCCGGGTGGCCAGCGTCGCCACCGAGCCCAACATCGCGGTCGGCGTCGGGCCCTGGGGCGTCGCGCCGGACCTGCTCGTTCCCCCCGGGGACCCGCTCCCGCCCGGCCCGCTGGTGGTCCAGGTCCGCGACGCCCACCGCTGGCCGCTGGTCCAGGCGACACTCGCGACGCTGCGCGGGCCCGCGGTCGTCGTCGAGTGGGGCTGGCCCGGCCCGCGCGGCGGCGAGCCCGGCGCCAGATCCGCCGCGAGGATCTGCACCTGGGGCAGCTCGCGCCCGATGATCGGCGCGGTCGAGGAGATCATGCGGGAGGCAGGGTGGCGGCGGTGACCGCGGGGGACGAGGGCACGGGAGGCGATGTCACGCCGGGGGGTGCCCCGCCGGCTGGGCCCGGACGCGACGAGTTGCTGATCGGGCTGGACATCGGCGGCACCAAGATCCTCGGCGTGGCGGCCGGGGCCAACGGCCGGGTGGTGGCGCAGGCGCTCGCGCCGACCCCGAACGGCGGCGGTGCGGCGGTGACCGAGGCGGCCGCCGCGGTCGTCGGCGACCTGCGCCGCCGCGCCGGCGGCCCGGTCACCGGCCCGGTCGGCGTCGGCATCCCCGGCCTGGTCGACGTCACCCGGGGTGTGGTCAAGCACGCGGTGAACCTCGGCGTCGACGACTGGTTCCCGATCGGCGACGAGCTGGCCGCCCGGGTGGGCGTGCCGGTCGTCGTGGACAACGACGTGAACGCGGCGGCCATCGGCGCCGCCCGGGTCACCGGGCACGCCGACCTCGTCTACCTCGGCCTGGGCACCGGGCTCGCCGCCGCCGCGATCCTCGGCGGGAAGCTGCGCCGCGGCGCGCACGGCGCGGCCGGCGAGATCGGGCACATCCCGGTCGACCCCGCCGGCCGCCGCTGCCGGTGCGGCCAGGTGGGCTGCCTGGAGACCACCGCGTCCGGCTCGGCCGTCGCCGAGGCCTGGCCGGCGTCCGACCTGCCCCCGGCCCGGGCGCTGTTCGACGCCGCGGCTGGCGGGGACGAGAAGGCCGCCGCGGTGCGCGACCGGTTCGCCGCCCGGGTCGCCGACGCGGTGCGCCTGGTCTGCCTGACCGTGGACCCCGAGGTCGTCGTGCTCGGCGGCGGAGTCAGTCAGGTGGGCGAGCGGCTGCTGGCCGCCGTCGCCCGGGCGCTGGCCGAGCAGGCCGCCGACTCGCCGTTCCTGCGCTCGCTGGACCTGGCCGGCCGGCTGCTGCTGGTCCCGGCCGACGTGCCGGTCGCCGCGCTCGGCGCCGCCCTGCTGGGCACCACGCCGCCGGGCGGCACACGGTCGGACGGCACGGCCCCCGGCGGCACGGCCATCGGCGGCGGCACGGCCATCGGCGGCCCGGCGCTGGACGGCCCAGCGGCGAGGCCATGACCACGCTGGTGGTCAGGGGCGGGCACGCCGCCGACGGGACACCGCTGGCCCTCGTGATCACCGACGGCCGGATCGTCCAGCTCGGCGCCGCCGCCCCCGGCGCCGACGGCCGCGAGTACGACGCCACCGGCCTGACCGTCCTGCCCGGCCTGATCGACCTGCAGGTCAACGGCGTCGCCGGGATCGACATCACGGCCACCCCGGAACGGCTCTGGGACGTGGCGGCGGCCCTGCCCCGCCACGGCGTGACCGCCTTCGTCCCGACGGTCATCACCTCGGCTCCGGACGCCCGCGAGCGGGCCCTGGCGACGCTGCGCGCCGGCCCGCCGCCGGGCTGGTCCGGCGCGCACCCGCTCGGCCTGCACTTCGAGGGGCCGATGATCGCCGCCGGTCGCCGGGGCGCGCACCCCGAGCGGTGGCTGCGGGCCCCGGCGCCGGAGCTGGTCGCCGGCTGGTCCCGGGCCGGCGGCGTCGCGATGGTCACGATCGCGCCGGAGCTGCCGGGCGCCCTGGCCGTCATCGCCGAGCTGGCCGCCCGCGGGGTGGTCGTCGCCATCGGCCACACCGCCGCCCGGGCCGAGGAGGTGGTCGCCGCCGCCGACCACGGCGCCCGGATGGTGACCCACCTCGGCAACGCGATGCCGCCGCTGGCCGGGCGCGCCCCCGGGGCGGTCGGCGCGGCGCTGGGGCTGCCCCGGCTCGTCGCCGGCGTCATCGCCGACGGGCAGCACCTGCACCCGGCGACGCTGGCCGCCTACTGGCGGGCGCTCGGCCCCGGCCGGTTCCTGCCGGTCACCGACTGCACGGCCGCGCTCGGGCTGCCGGACGGGCCGGCCCGTCTCGGCGAGCAGCGGGTGTGGGTCGTCGACGGGACGCCACGGCTGGCCGACGGGACGCTCGCCGGCTCGGGCGCGTCGCTGCCGGCATGCCTGCGGGTGCTGCGCGCGGCGACCGGCGCGAGCCTCGCCGAGGTTGTCACCGGCTGCACGGCCGGGGCGGCCAGGCTGCTCGGCTCGCCGGACCGCGGGCGGCTGGCGGTCGGCGCCCGCGGCGACCTGACGCTCGTCGACGCCGACCTCAACGTGATCGCCACCGTGATCGACGGACGGGTACACGAGGGAGTGCGCTGATGGAGGTGGTCCTGCTCGCGGACGCGCGCCAGGTCGCGCGGCTCGCGGCCGACACGATCGAGGCGACGGTCGCCGCGAAGCCACAGGCGGTGCTGGGGCTGGCGACCGGTTCGACCCCGCTGCCGACGTACCAGGAGCTGATCCGCCGGCACCGCGCGGGCCTCGGGCCGTCCTACGACCAGGTGCGCTGCTTCACGCTGGACGAGTACGTCGGGCTGCCACCCGGGCACCAGCAGAGCTACCGGGCGACGATCGCGCGCGAGCTGACCGACCCGCTCGGCATCCCGCCCGACCGGGTCCACGGCCCGGACCCCTCACCGGAGGGGCTGGCGAGCGCCGGGGAGCGCTACGAGCAGGAGCTCACCGCCGCGGGCGGGGTGGACATCCAGGTGCTGGGGATCGGCACTGACGGGCACCTGGCGTTCAACGAGCCGGGATCGGCGCTGACCTCGCTGACCCGGCTCAAGACGCTCACCGCGGAGACCAGGCAGGCGAACGCCCGGTTCTTCGGCTCGGTGGCGGCAGTCCCCCGGCACGTGCTCACCCAGGGCCTGGGCACGATCCTGCGGGCGCGCCACCTGCTGCTGCTGGCGACCGGCGCGGCCAAGGCGGACGCGGTCGCGGCGGCCGTGGAGGGCCCGCTCTCCGCGTCCTGCCCCGCCTCCGTGCTGCAGCTGCACCGGCACGTCTCGGTGCTCGTCGACGAGGAGGCGGCGGCCGGGCTGGCCAGGCGCGAGCACTACCGCGAGGTGTACGCGGCGAAGCCGTGCTGGCAGGGTCTGTAGTCGAGGGCGAGCTGGGCCCGCTCTGGGCGGGCAGGGTCGCGGTGGTTCGTCGGGCCTGATCCCGTTCCGGCAAATGCCGCGTGTTCGCGTAAGGTCCCATCGTGGTGCAAGTAGGCACTGGTGGCCAGGCGACCGGGACGTCGGCGGGGCCGGGCCACGAGGGGGCGACGGGGGAAGGTTCAGCCGCCGGGCACGTGCTGGAGTGCTCCGGCCTGGTCCGCCGGTTCGGCGACCGCGTGGCCGTCGACCACGTCGGCTTCCGGATCGCAGCCAACGAGACGTTCGGCCTGCTCGGCCCGAACGGCGCCGGCAAGACCACGACGATCTCGATGATCGCCGGGATCCTCGCCCCGGACGAGGGCGAGATCCGCATCGCCGGGATCCCGATGACCACCCGGGCGGGAGCGGCCAAGGCCCTGGTCGGGTTGGTCCCCCAGGACCTCGCGCTCTACCCCGACCTGACCATCCTGGAGAACCTGCGGTTCTTCGGCCGGCTGCAGCAGCTCCCGCGGCGCCGGCTGGCCGCGCGCATCGCCGAGGTGCTCGAGGTCGTCGGCCTGGCCGACCGCGCCCGCGACCGGGTGCAGGAGTGCTCGGGTGGGATGAAGCGGCGGGCGAACATCGCCGTCGGCCTGCTGCACGAGCCGAAGCTGCTGATCCTGGACGAGCCGACCGTCGGCATCGACCCGCAGAGCCGCAACCAGATCCTGGAGAGCATCGAGCAGCTCGGCGCCGCCGGCATGTCCGTCCTCTACACCACGCACTACATGGAAGAGGCCGAACGGCTCTGCGACCGGATCGGGATCATCGACAACGGCCGCCTCGTCGCCGAGGGCACCCGACGTGAGCTGATCGAACGGGTCGGCGAGCAGGACCGGATCAGCGTGACCGCCTCCGGCCCGCTCGCCGAGTTCGCCGCGGCCGTCGCCGCGCTGCCCGGGGTGACCAGCGCCGAGCCGGTCGAGACTGGCCTGGCGGTCACCGCCGTCACCGCGGCCGAGGTGCTCGCGCCGCTGGTCGCGGCCGGCGAGCGGGTCGGGGTGTCGATCGGCTCCGTCCAGGTGGTCGAGCCCGACCTGGAGACGGTGTTCCTCGAGGTCACTGGGAAGGCGCTGCGTGACTGATGGCGCGGGCACGGCACGGCCGACCGGCCGCCGCGGCTGGCTGCGGCCCGTGCTCCTGGTCATGCGTACCGACCTGCTCCGGCGGGTCCGCAACCGGTCGGCGATCATCACCGGGATCATCGGCCCGCTGGCGATGGCGGCAGCGTTCTCGCTGCTGCTCGGCGGGACCGACACGGTGACGTTCACGATCGGCCTGGCCGACGCCGACGGCTCGCCGGCCTCGCGGGCCGTCGTCACCGCGCTCACCGCGCCGTCCGAGCAGGGGCCAGCCGAGGACAGCGAGGGCGGGCGCGTCCAGTTCGAGCTGGTGGCGCCGGGCGAGGCGGCCGCGGCGGTCGACGACGACGACCTGGACGCCGCCATCGTCCTGCCGCCCGGCTTCGGCGCCGCCGCGGCCGCGAGCTCGGCCGGCGACGACGGCGCGCGGGCGGTGACGGTCACCGTGCTGCACGACCCGACCCGGTCGGTGGCCGGCCAGGTGGCGCGATCGGTCGCGGACGAGATCACCGCGGAGGTCAACCGCCGGGCGCTGGTCGGCGCCGGCCTGGCAGCCGCGGGCGCGCCGCGGCCAGCGGCGGATGCCCAGGGCGAGCCGTCGGCGCAGGCAGTCGTCCTCGTCCCGGACCAGGCCGGCGGGGACGGGCCCGACCTGACGGCCTACTACGGCGCGGCGATGTTCATACTGTTCCTCTATTTCACCGTCGGGTTCGTCGCCCGCTCGCTGGTCGTCGACCGCGACGGCGGCATCCTCGGCCGGCTCATGGCGACCCCGCTGACCCCGGCCCAGCTGATCATGGGTCGGACGCTGGCGGTGGCCGTCCTCGGCGTCGGCGGGTTCGTCGTCGTGTGGCTGGTCACCTCGGGCGCGTTCGGCGCGGACTGGGGGCCGCCGGCCGGGGTGCTGGCGATGGTGGTCGCCACCGTGCTCGCCATCGCCGGGCTGGGGCTGCTGGTCTCGTCGCTGGGCCGGACCGAGCGCCAGGTCGAGTCCTACACCGCGCTGGTCGCCTTCGTCCTCGCGCTGATCGGCGGGAACTTCATCGGCCCGGGCGCCGGCTCGGACATCCTGCGCCAGATGGCGCTGTACACGCCCAACGGCCAGGCACTCGCGGCGTTCACCGACCTGGGGGCCGGAGTGGCGACCGTCGACTCGATCGCCCGGGCCGCCGGCATCCTGCTGGCGATCGGGCTGGTCACCGGCGTGGTGGGCCTGCTGCGGATCCACCGGACGGTGTTCCGGTGAGCGCGGCGGTGAGCCCACCCGAGCCGGGCCGCGGCGCCGGGGGCGGCCGGCTGGCCGGCTGGGGCCGCCGGGTGCTCGCGCTGTGCGCCTTCACCGTCGTGGTGCTGCGCGGGCTGCTGCGCGACCGGACCGCGCTGTTCTTCATGCTGCTGCTGCCCGTCGGCGTGATCGTCGTGATCGGCGCGGCGTTCGGCAACGCCGACCGGGTGGCGGTCATCCTGGTCCGCCCGGAGGCGCGGACGGCGGCGACGCCGGTCAGCCAGGCGATCGAGGACGAACTGCGGGCGGCGCCAGGGCTTCGGGTCCGGGTGGTCGCCGACGCCGACGCCGCCCGGGACGAGGTGCGCCGGGCCGACGCAGCCGCGGCCCTGCTGCTGCCGCCCGACCTCGACCAGGGCGTGCTCGCCGGCCACCCGGTCGAGGCCACCCTGCTCATCGACCCGACCAGCGCCGAGGGCGCGACCGCGCGGCTGGCCCTGCCCGGCGTGGTCACCAGGGCGACGCTCCCGTTCGCCGCCGCGGCCGAGGCAGCCGGCCAGATCGACGGCGATCCGGACGGCGGCGTGGCGGCCATGGCCGACCGGCTCGCCGAGATGCCGCCGCCGCTCGTGGTCGTCGCGCTGGACGCGGGCGACGCGCGCTCGGCGCCAGCGGGCGAGGCCACGGCGCCGGCCGAGGCCGAGAGGTTCTCGCAGTCCTCGCTGATCGCCGCGCAGAACCTGGTGCTGTTCGTGTTCGTGAACGCGATGGCCAGCGCCGGGCTGATCGTCGCGGCCCGGCGGGACGGCGTGCTGCGCCGTGCGATGTCCACGCGCACCGGCATGCCGGCCGTGCTCACCGGGCTCGGCATCGGCTGGCTCGTCCTCGCGCTGGTGCAGTCCGCTGTGGTGCTCACGGCGGGGAGGCTGCTGTTCGACGTCGACTGGGGTGACCCGGCGGCCGCCGCGGCGCTGGTGCTGGCGTTCGCCGGGGTCGGCTGTGGCGCCGGTCTGCTGGTCGGGGCGGTCGGCGCGGACCCGGACCGGGTCGGGTCCATCACCCCGGTGATCGGGATCGTGCTCGGCGCGCTCGGCGGCTGCATGGTGCCGCCGGAGATCTTCCCGCCGGCGATGACCGCGGTGGCCCACGCCACCCCGCAGTACTGGGCGGTGACCGGTTGGCAGCGGGTGCTCTACGACGGTGTGGGGCTGGCCGGCATCGCCGGCAACCTCGCCGTGCTCGCCGCGGTCGCCGTGGCGCTCACCGCGCTGGCCGGGGTCCTGCTGCACCGTTCCCTCACCCGCGGCTAGCGCCCGGGCGCCGTCGGCGCGTGCGGCCGGCCGCCGGAACCACCGGCGATGACCGCCCGGGGACCTGGCACGCGCGCCGGCCCGGCGGTCTGGGAGAGTCACGGGCATGGGACCCGAGCTGGACGCCCGGCTCCAGCCGGCGGCGGACGGTGTCGCGCCGCCCGGGCGGGGCCGGCTCGTCGTCGCCGTCGCGCTGGTGGACGAACAGCGGCGGGTGCTGGCAGCCCAGCGGCTCGGGCCGCCGGCCTACGCCGGGATGTGGGAGTTCCCCGGCGGCAAGGTCGAGCCGGGCGAGGACGAGCGCGCCGCGCTGGCCCGCGAGTGCCGCGAGGAGCTCGAGGTCGAGATCACGGTCGGGCAGCTGCTCGGCCAGGTCGAGCTGGCCAGGCCCGGCTGGCGGCTGGTGGTCTGGCTCGGCCGGATCAGCTCCGGGACCCCGCGCCCGCACGCCCACGGCGAGCTGCGCTGGCTGTCCGCCGGCGAGCTGACCGACGTCCCGTGGCTGCCGGCCGACCTGCCGCTGGTCGAGACCCTGCGCCACCGCCTGCTGGACCCCGCTCCCCTGGACCTGGGCGCCCCCTGACGGCGGGCGCCGCCGGCACGCTCAGCCCCCGTGCCGGCCCACCGCCGCGGCCGCCGCCGCGATCTGGTCCCAGGAGCGGGGCGGGCGCTCCCGCCGGGACCGCAGGTAGGTCAGCGGGCCCATGGCGAAGCCGACGAACTCGACGGCGATGAGCGGCCAGCGCAGCTCGGTGGTCGAGACCCCGGCCGCGCCCCGGGTGCTGGTGGTGACCTTGCGGGACATCAGGATCCCCCTGGGCACCAGCCGCGCGACCGCCCCCCGGTGCGCCGGGTC
Source organism: Frankia sp. (assembly GCA_019689615.1). Classification (GTDB taxonomy): domain Bacteria; phylum Actinomycetota; class Actinomycetes; order Frankiales; family Frankiaceae; genus Pseudofrankia. The sequence continues at coordinate 8,958 of JADGHD010000082.1, forward strand.
GAACAGGTGCTTGGTCAGGTGCGCGGTCATGCCGGTGCCGTAGTGGTACATCTGGCGGCGCAGCGAGGCCATCGTCGTCCGGTGGGTGTGCCAGACGATCGCCGACGGCTCGTAGGCGAGCCAGTGCCCGGCCAGCACGATCCGGGCGAAGGCGTCGAGGTCCTCCCCGCCGCCGGGCGGCGTGCCCGCGCCGAGCGCCTCGTCGAACCCGTTCAGCTGGCGCATGACGTCCGCGCGCACCGCGAAGTTGGCGCCCGTCCCGAACACCCCGGCGGTGAACGGGAAGGACGGCTTCCCGGACGGGCGCTCGGTGAGGTGCCACAGCTCCGGCTGGCAACTCGCCGCCCAGTCCAGCCGGGCGTCGAAGTACCGCTCCGGCGCGCTCTCCAGCGCCGCGGTCGCGACCAGGCCGGTAACGCAGGCCACCCCGGGACGGCGGGCGAACCCGCGGACCAGGCCGTGCAGCCACTCCGGGTCGACCCGCACGTCGTCGTCGGTGTAGGCGACGATGTCCGTCCTCGCCTCGGCCAGGCCCCGGTTGCGCGCCACGGACAGGCCCGGCCGGTCCTCGCGCATGTAGCGGAACCGGTGGTCGTCACCCACCTCGGCGAAGAAGGCCCGCTTCGTGGCGTCGTCGCGGGAGGCGTTGTCCACGATCACGACCTCGACAGCCGGCCAGGTGAGCCCGGCGAGGCTGCGCAGCGTGGCCCGCAGCATCTCGCCCCGGTCCCGGGTGCAGACGACCACGGTGACCTTGGTGTCGTCGGTGGCGGCCAGCGCGCAGCCCGGCGAGCGGGGCGGGATCGTCGCCCCCGGCCGGCGCTCCCAGGCCACGCCGTCGGCGACCAGGTGGGCGGCGATCCGGTCCGCGAACTCCCGGGTGGCCCGCGCGACGAGGCTGTCGACGTCGAGGCGCCCCTGGCGCAGTGGGGCCTCCAGGAACCCCACCGGGTCGCCGTGCAGCCGGATGAGCATCCGGGCGTCGCCGTAGCGCGGGTCGTCCGGCCCGGTCGGGCGCGGGTCCGACAGCTCCAGCTCCCCGCAGTAGGTGGGCTGGTGCTCGGGTGGCGTGCCCGGCCGCGCCCGGACGCGGCCGCCCACGAGTCGTCCCAGGTCCGTCCGCACGGCTCTCCCCCCGCCTGCTCCTGCCGCCTGTTGCTCCGGTCTCGATCGGGCGTGAGGACCGTCCGGCCTGCCGGTCCCCTGGTCGCTGGCCAGGATAGCGACCGACGCGCGTGCCCGGTCCCCGGAGATCCGCGCGGACCGGGCGCTGGTCGTGCGGCCCGGGCGGTGGTCACCCGCGGCGGGCGGCCGGGCCGGGGCACCCGGCCCCGGTTCCGTCGGACCCGCGTGGTTGCCTGTGCCCCATGGACACCTCCGCCCTTCTGCTGGGGCTGCTCGGGCTGCTGGCCGGGCTGGTCGCCGGCTACCTCGCCGGTGGCCGGGCGGCCGCGCCGCGCCTGCGGGAGCTGCACGCGGTCGCGCAGGAGGCCATCCGCGACCGCGACGCCGCCCGGCGCTCCGAGGCGGCCGCGCTGGAGCGGGCGGCGCTCGCGGAGGCGGACGTCGCCGGGATGCGCACGGCCCTCGACTACGAGCGGCGCTCCGCCGGCGAGCGGGTGGAGCTGGTCGAGCACAGCCAGCAGCGCCTCGCCGAGGCCTTCCAGGCGCTGTCGGCGCAGGCGCTGGAGGGGGTCAGCCGGCAGTTCCTGGAGCTGGCCACCGCCCGGCTGGAGGAGTCGGGCGCCCGCGCCCGCGGCGAGCTCGAGGCCCGGCGGGCCGCGGTGGAGGGCCTGGTCGCGCCCCTGCGGGAGACGCTCGGGCGGATGGAGGAGCGGCTGCGCGAGCTGGAGACGGCCCGGGTCGAGGCGTACGCCACGCTGCTGGAGCAGGTGCGCACGGTGCGCGACGCGTCAGACGGGCTGCGCGCGCAGACCGAGCGGCTGGTCTCGGTCCTGCGCCAGCCGCAGGCCCGGGGCACCTGGGGCGAGCTGCAGCTACGCCGGGTGGCCGAGCTCGCCGGGATGCTCGCCCGGTGCGACTTCACCGAGCAGCACACGATCGCCGGCGACGGGAACGAGGACCACCAGCGCCCCGACATGATCGTGCACCTGGTCGGCGGGCGCAGCATCGTGGTCGACGCCAAGGTGCCGCTGGCCGCCTTCCTGGAGGCCGCGGAGGCGGCGGACGAGGCAGCGCGCGCGGCCCTGCTCGCCACGCACGCCCGGCACCTGCGCAACCACGTCGACCAGCTCGGCTCGAAGGCCTACTGGCGGCGGCTGTCATCGCCGGAGTTCGTGGTCCTGTTCATCCCGGCCGAGGCGTTCCTCGCACCGGCCCTCGAGCACGACCCCGGCCTGCTGGAGCACGCCGCCCGGAAGAAGGTCGTGATCGCCACCCCGACCACGCTGATCGCCATGCTGCGGACCGTCGCCCACGCCTGGACCCAGGACGCGCTGACCACGCAGGCCAAGGAGGTCTACGAGCTGGGCCGGGAGCTCTACAGCCGGCTCGGCACGCTGGGCGGGCACGTCGACCGCCTCGGCAGCGCGCTCGGCCGGGCGGTACGGGAGTTCAACGCGACGGTCGGCTCGCTGGAGAGCCGGGTGCTCGTCCCGGCCCGCCGGCTCGCCGAGATGCGGGTCGTCGAGGACGAGCTGGCCAGCCCGCGGCCGGTGGACACCCCCGTCCGGACGGCGTCGGCGAGGGAGCTGCTGCCCGGCCCACCCGCGGGCGAGCCGGGCGGCGCCGGGCCGGCGACCGGGGCCGTCGCCGCCGGGGAGCCCGGCGACCGGGGTGGCGCGGGCCTCGCCCAGGTGCTGCCGATCCCGGTGGCGACCGACCCACCGCAGGCCCTCGGCGAGCACGCCAGCAGCGGCACCGATAAGGTCACTTACGGTCACATCGAGGCCAGCAGCGCGGGTCGCGACGACTCAGACGCTCAGAATGACCGCGTGGGGTAGCAGGATTTATACGATTCGTCGCAGTTGTCGCCAACTGAACAGGGTTGACCTATCGTGCTGACGCGCCGGCAAACTGAGAGCGGTACCTTGCCCACGTGAGTGTGCCTCCCCACAGGCAACCCGCCGGCCCACGCGGCCGCGCCGAGCGGCCTAGCGGTGACCGATACGGCCAGGGCACGCCGCGACGGCGAGGCACCCTGCACCCAACGGTCGTGATGACCGGCAACCGCCGCGGGCTTACCGCCATCGGCGCCGCCCTCGTCGTGATCATCATCGGCGGCCTCGGCGCGGTGGCGTCGGTGCTGGTCTCCGGCTCGCTCGGCATCGTCTTCGCGGTAGCGTTCGTGCTGGGCTGCGTCCTCGCCGCGCTGCGCACGCACCCCGACGACCTCATCGGCGTGGTCATCATGCCGCCGCTGGTCTACGCGCTGATCACGATCGGTGTCGGCTTCCTGCACCCGACCAGTGGCGGCGACGGCGGCGGGCTGCGGACCAAGGCGATCGACATCGGCTCCGAGCTCATCCTGCGGGCGCCCAGCCTGCTCGTCGCCGAGCTGCTCGTGGTCCTCATCGCGATCATCCGCGCCCGCCGGGCGACCATCGCCAGGCGGGAGCGCGAGCGGGCCAGGGCTCGGGCGGCCGCCGCCCGCCGCGACCCGCGGCCGTCGCGCTGACCACGCCGAACCCGCCCGCGCACGCCACCCCGCCC
>JADGHD010000083.1 GCA_019689615.1 Frankia sp.
ATGCCAGTGGGGGACCGGGAGGGCACGCGCTCCGGCGGCCGGGCGGGCCGGGCGTCCGCCTCGACGGGGGCGCGGCTGCCGGGTACCAGCCTGACCCGGCTGCCGCGGGCGGCCGTGCTGGCGGCGGCCGACGCCCGGCTGCCAGCCACGCTGCTCGGCGACTACCTCGACGTGCTGGCCTCCGCCGCCGAGAGCGGCCGGCGGCTCACCGCCGCCGAGCTTGCCGAGTTCCGGCAACTCGGGCAGGCGGCCGCCGAGTCGGGCGCGTCGCTGCGCGCGCTCGTCGATCTCTACCTGTCGGCGACCTGGCGGGTCTGGCCATCCCTGCCCGCCGTCCGCCGGGCGGGGGTGCCCGCTGGCCAGGCTGGCCCGGCCCGCGCGGGCCGTGACCCGGCCGAGGCGCTCGCCGGGACCAGGGCAGCCGCCTCAGCCGTGCTGCGGGCCAGCGACGACGCGGTCGCCGCGGTGTGCGAGGGCTACGAGGCGGCCAGGACCGCCCGTGCCAGGGCCGAGGAGGCGCTGCGCCGTGAACTGGTCGACGACCTGCTCACCGGGACGTCCAGCGAGGTGGGCCCGGTGTTCGAGCGGGCGTCCGGCTTCGGGCTGCGGCTGGAGGCGCCGCACGTGGTGCTGGTGGCCGCGGGCAGCCGCCGGTTCGCCGAGGGGCAGGGGGCCACCGTGGCGGCCGAGGCGGCGGTGCGCGCGGTGTGCGCACTGGAGCCGCTCGTGGCGGTGAAGGGCGGGCTGCTGGTCTGCGTCGTCCCGCAGGAGCCGGCGGCGCCGCCCGCGCCGGCGCGCTCCGCCGAGGCGGAGGTCGAGCCGGAGCCCGAGCTGGGCGTCGGGGAACGGGTGGCCGGCAGCGGCTTCACCCCGCTGCCGGCGGTCGCCCCGGCCGGCGCACCGGCGGCGCTGCGGGCCCTGGCCAGGGCGCTGTCCGCGGCCGGGGACCCGGCCTGGCGGATCGGGGTGAGCCGGCCGCGCTCGGGCGTCACGGGCGTGCGGATCGGCTACGGCGAGGCGTCGGCCGCCGTCGAGCTGGCCGGGCGGCTGCGGCTGGCCGCCCGGGTGGCGCACGCCGACGACCTGCTGATCTACAAGGTGCTGCTGCGCGACCGCGAGCCGCTCGCCGAACTGGTCGAGACCGTGCTCGGCCCGCTGCGCCGGGCCCGTGGTGGGGCCCGCCCGCTGCTGGACACGCTGGACGCCTACTTCGCCGCCGGCGGGGTCGCGCTCGCCACCGCCCGCCGGCTGCACCTGTCCGTGCGCGCCCTGACCTACCGGCTGGCCAGGATCCACCAGCTCACCGGCCACGACCCGACCGCGCCGACCGACCGCTACGTGCTGCAGACCGCCGTCATCGGCGCCCGCCTGCTCGGCTGGGAGGACTGGGCGTCCTGACGCCGGCCGCCGCGCGGCCCCGCACGCCGCGGGGCCCTAGCGGACCGGGGCCGAGGAGGACACGCCGGCCAGCCGGGCGTGCGGGCTGGGCTGGCGGGCGACGGTGGCCGAGCCGCCGCCCTCGCCGGCCGCGGCGGAGCCGTCCTCGGCGGCGGGCGCCGTGGCGCCGATCGTGGCGGTCAGGCCGGAGGCGTCGACGGCCGCGCGGGCGGACTTGTCGCCCCGCCCCTCGAAGATCTCCCGCAGGAAGACGCCGGTGTGGCTGGCCGGGTTGGCCGCGACCTGTTCTGGGGTGCCCGCGGCGATCACTCGGCCGCCGCCGCTGCCGCCCTCGGGGCCCATGTCGATGATCCAGTCCGCCGTCTTGATCACGTCGAGGTTGTGCTCGATGACGATGACCGTGTTGCCCGCGTCGACCAGGCGGCCCAGGACCCCGAGCAGCTTGCGGATGTCCTCGAAGTGCAGTCCGGTCGTCGGCTCGTCGAGGATGTAGACGGTCCGCCCGGTGGAGCGGCGCTGCAGCTCGGCGGCGAGCTTGACCCGCTGGGCCTCGCCGCCGGACAGCGTCGGCGCGGACTGGCCGAGCCGGACATAGCCGAGGCCGACGTCGTTGAGCGTCCGCAGGTGCCGGGAGATCGCCGGAACGGCGGCGAAGAACTCGGCGGCCTCCTCGATCGGCATGTCGAGGACCTCGGCGATGTTCCTGCCCTTGTAGTGGACCTCCAGGGTCTCCCGGTTGTACCGGGCGCCGTGGCACACCTCGCACGGCACGTAGACGTCCGGAAGGAAGTTCATCTCGATCCGGATCGTCCCGTCGCCGGAGCAGGCCTCGCAGCGGCCGCCCTTGACGTTGAACGAGAACCGGCCCGGCAGGTAGCCGCGCACCTTCGCCTCGGTCGTCTCGGCGAACAGCCGCCGGATGTGGTCGAACACCCCGGTGTAGGTGGCCGGGTTCGACCGCGGGGTCCGCCCGATCGGCGACTGGTCCACCCGCACCACCTTGTCGAGGTGCTCGAGGCCGGACACCGTCCGGTGCCGGCCGGGCACCTCCCGGGCGCCGTTGAGCCTGTTCGCCAGCACCGCGGCGAGGATGTCGTTGACCAGCGTGGACTTGCCCGAGCCGGACACGCCGGTGACCGCGACCAGGCAGCCGAGCGGGAACGACACGGTCACGTCCCGCAGGTTGTGCTCGCGGGCGCCGTGCACGGTGAGCATCCGGCCCTTGGCCGGCGGGCGGCGCACGGCGGGCACCGGGATCGACCGCCGCCCGGACAGGTACGCGCCGGTGATCGATTCCTCGGACTCCAGCAGCTCGCGCACCGGGCCGGAGACCACCACCCGGCCGCCGTGCTCGCCGGCACCGGGGCCGATGTCGACCACCCAGTCGGCGGCGAGGATCGTGTCCTCGTCGTGCTCGACCACGATCAGGGTGTTGCCCAGGTCGCGCAGCCGCTGCAGGGTCCTGACCAGCCGGCGGTTGTCCCGCTGGTGCAGGCCGATCGACGGCTCGTCCAGCACGTACAGCACGCCGACCAGGCCGGACCCGATCTGGGTCGCCAGCCGGATCCGCTGCGCCTCGCCACCGGCCAGGGTGGCGGCCGCCCGGTCGAGCGACAGGTAGTCCAGGCCGACGTCGAGGAGGAATGTCAGCCGGGCGTCGATCTCCTTGAGCACCCGGCCGGCGATCGAGCGCTCCCGCTCGGTGAGCTCCAGGTTGCGCAGGAACTCCGCGCACTCCCGGATCGACATCGCCGCGACCTCGGCGATCGAGCGCCCGCCCACGGTGACGGCCAGCGACTCCGGCTTGAGCCGGGCGCCGCGGCAGCCGGGGCAGGGCACGTCGCGCATGTAGCCCTCGTAGCGCTCCCGCGACGCGTCGGACTCGGCCTCCCGCAGGCGCCGCTCCAGGAACGGCACGACGCCCTCGAACTTCGTGTAGTAGGAGCGCCTGCGGCCGTAGCGGTTGGTGTAGCCGACGTGGATCTCGGTCTCGCTGCCGTAGAGGATGGCGCGCCTGGCCCGCTCGGGCAGGCCCTCCCACGGGGTGTCCATCCGGAAGTGCAGGTTCTCGGCCAGCGCGGAGAGCAGCCGGTCGAAGTACTCCTTCGTGTGCCCGCCGGACCACGGCCCGATCGCGCCATCGGCGAGCGACAGCGTCGGGTCGGTGATCACGAGGTCCGGGTCGACCTCCTTGCGGGTGCCCAGGCCGGTGCACTCCGGGCAGGCGCCGTAGGGGGTGTTGAAGGAGAACGACCGCGGCTCGAGCTCCTCGAACGACAGGTCGTCGTAGAGGCAGGCGAGGTGCTCGCTGTACATCCGCTCCCGGTCGTCGTCCTTCGGGTCGCGGTCGACGAAGTCGAGCAGCACCAGCCCGTTGCCCATCCGCAGGGCGGTCTCGATCGAGTCGGTGAGCCGGCGCTTTGCCGAGTCCTTCACGGCCAGGCGGTCGACGACCACCTCGATCGTGTGCTTCTTCTGCTTCTCCAGCTTGGGCGGGTCCGTCAGCGAGATGACGGTGCCGTCGACGCGCGCCCGGGCGAAGCCGGAGCTCTGCAGCTCGGCGAACAGGTCGACGTACTCGCCCTTGCGACCGCGGATGACCGGGGCGAGCACCTGGAAGCGGGTCCCCTCGGGCAGCTCCAGCAGCCGGTCGACGATCTGCTGCGGGGTCTGCCGGGAGATCGGCCGGCCGCACTTCGGGCAGTGAGGGCGGCCCGCCCGGGCGAACAGCAGCCGCAGGTAGTCGTAGACCTCGGTGATCGTGCCGACGGTGGAGCGGGGGTTGCGGGAGGTCGACTTCTGGTCGATCGAGACCGCCGGGGACAGGCCCTCGATGAAGTCGACGTCCGGCTTGTCCATCTGGCCGAGGAACTGGCGGGCGTAGGCCGACAGCGACTCGACGTACCGCCGCTGCCCCTCCGCGAAGATCGTGTCGAATGCGAGGCTGGACTTCCCCGACCCCGAGAGGCCGGTGAACACGATCATCCCGTCGCGCGGCAGGTCGAGGTCGACATCACGCAGGTTGTGCTCGCGAGCACCGCGAACGACGAGACGATCCGTCATCAGGCGATTCCTCTGTCTGGTCGATCGGCCACGACGTTCGCAGCCGGTGCCGATATCGCCGCCATGCCAGGGACGGGGCGGACGACACCGGTGTGGTCTGGTCGAACGAGGATCGGCACCGGGCCCGGGACAGGCAGCCCGCACGACATCCGCCATGGACAACCGCCATGCTACGGACGTAGGTGGCGGTGTGGCCGTGGTGAGGATGTGGCCGTGCCACCGTCCGGACCCGAACGTCCGTTCGAGAATACCGGCCTCGTTCCGCGCGCCCGCGCTGGGGGCCGTGGTCTTCTGCCGGGGGCTGACCCGGGCGGGTGGTTATGGCAGGGTGCGATGGTGATGATCCCACCGGGCGGGCCGGGTGGCGCGGGGGCGGCACCGGACGCTGACCGCCGCCCGACCCAGCGCCGGCGCCAACCGGCCGGCCCGGTGCGGCTGACCTGCCTCGGCGCCGCGGCCGTCCCGCCGTTCGAGGCAGTGACCAGCGCGTCCGTGGTCGCGGTGACCGAGGACGGGCGGCTGGTGCTCGCCCGGCTCGACCGAGGGCTGGACCTGCCCGGTGGTCATGTCCAGTGGCGGGACCGGTCCGCCGAGGCGGCGGCCCGCCGGGAGACCTGGGAGGAGGTCCGGGCGGAGCTGGCCGCGCTGCGGATGGTGGAGGTGATCGAGTCCGACTACTTCGGCCCCGACGACCTCACCTACATGGTGGTCTTCGCGGCCCGGGTGCGGCGGCTGCACCCGTGGGCCGGCGGCCACGAGTCAGCCGGGCGGGTGCTGCTGCCCCCGGCGGAGTTCCTCGGCCAGTACCGCGGTGGGCACCCCTGGCTCATGCGCCACCTGGTGACGACGGGTATCGCCGCGCTGGGCGGGTGACCGGGAACCCTCGGGTCAGGCGGCCCGCTCGCCGAGCTGGCGGTCGACCAGGTCCGCGATGGCGCGGGTGACGACGTGGGGCGCCTCGACCGGCGCCATGTGGCCCACTCCCGGCAGCTCCACCAGCTCGACCAGCCGGGGGAGCGCGGCGGCGAGGGCGCGGGACCGGTCCGGGTGGATCAGCCGGTCGTCGAGGCCCGAGATCACCGTCGTCGGCGCGGTGAGCAGCCCGACCGAGCCGCGAAGGTCGAGGTCGGCGATCACCCTGCCCCAGCCGGCGCGCACCCGGGGCGGGCAGGAGTCGATGAGCTGCCGGCAGAACTCCACCTGCGCCGCGGAGGCCTGGCGGGTCAGCGCCATCCGCCGCACCGTCAGGTGGCCGAGCCGCCCGCGGGCCCTGGCCGGGACGGGAGCGCTGATCAGCCTGCGGGTGAGCCGCGCGGCGGCCGGGCGCAGCGGGTCCGGTACCGGCACCACCCGGGTGCCAGCCAGCAGCCCGGCGACGGCCGAGTTCGCGATCACGGCGCCGGCGACCAGCCGCTCGACCAGGTCCGGGAACTGGTGGGCGAACGCGACCAGCGTCATCCCGCCCATGCTGTGCCCAACGAGCACCACCCGCTCGCCAGCCGGGACGCACCCGGTGATCACGGCCCGCAGGTCCTCGGCGAGCGCGACCGTGCTGTACCCCGCCGGCCAGGGCGCCGCCGGCTGCGCGCTCGCGCCGTGGCCGCGCTGGTCGTAGGTGAGCACCCGGGCCGTGCCGGCGAGCGCCCGGATCTGCGGGGCCCAGAAGTCGCCCGTGCAGGTCCAGCCGTGGGCCAGGACGACCGTCGGCCCGTCCGGCCGGCCGTACTCGGCGACCGCCAGGACCGTGCCGTCGTCGGAGCGGACGGTGTGCCGGGCCCGCGGCTGTGGTGGCACGAGGAGGTCGTGCTCGCCGCCGCCGGCTGCGAGGCCGGTGGTGGCCACGCCCGCGCGGCGGGTGCCGCCCGGCGCGCGCAGCGCCGCCGCGGCCAGCCCACCGACCGCCGCCGCGCCGGCCACGCTCACCCCGGCGGCCAACGCCCGTCGCCGCCAGTCACCCGCGGGCGACTCACCCAGCGCGGCGGCCATGCCACGCTCGCGTCCCTCGGCTGCCATCTCGTGCTCCCGTCGTCGCGTGCTCCCCCAGGTCGTGCCGTCGGCATGCCCGACGGAATGTCCAGTATGACACGCAAACGCAACGGCTGCCCCGGACACGAATTAGGCAGCGCTTTACCGACGTGAATGACGAAATGGCGACACCGACGCGGCTACGGCTGGGTCGCTCGGAACGCGGGCTTTCGGGCACGCCCGCCGGCGCAATTTTCGGCCCACCGGACGCGACTCGCCCAACCGGCTTTCCCGGCGTGTCCGACTCCGTTGGCTACGGTGGACTGGATGTCCGCAATGGTCACCGAGAAAAGGACGCGCTCACCGCGGCCGGCCGGTGCCCCGGGCCTGTTCGGCCACATCCTCACCGCGGCCGGCCCAGCCCCGCCCCAGGTGGGGACGCCGGGTCTGGCCGTGCCACGACCGTCGGCGACCAGGCCGACGGCCTGACCTACAGGGCGGAACATGCACAGCCTGCTCGCCGTCGTCGTCTCGCACGGCGGCTCGACGTACCTGACCGGACTGCTCGCCGCGCTTGCCGTAATCCCCGGCTGCCGCGTCGCGCTCGTCGAGAACGACATCCGGGCCCGGCACGGCGACCTCCCCGAGGGCACGCTGATGTATGCCGGGCACGGCAATATCGGCTACGGCGCGGCGGTGAACCTCGGAGTACGGCGATTCCTCGCGGCCACGGACGACAGGCCCGAGTGGCTGCTGGTCGTGAACAGTGACGTCACCATTCCTGCGGACACCCGGGACATGCTCGGGAAACTGATCGCGCAGGCACCGGAGGACGTCGACGTCCTCGGGTTCGCGGTCGAGACCGACGACGGCGGCCCCGGCCGGGCGGCCGCCGTGCTGCCGACGGTGCGCACCAGCGCGTTCACCGCCGTGCGCGGCGAGCGGGCGGCGGTCGCCCGCTGGCCGGAGCTGACCTACCCGGTGGGGGCCTTCTTCGCCATCCGGACCCGGACCTTCCTGCGGCTTGGCGGCTTCGACCCGGCCTTCTGGCTCTACTACGAGGAGACCGACCTGTTCGCCCGGCTGCTCGCCGAGGGGGGCCGGATCGGCTGGGCCGGGCGCGAGTGGCCGGTGCGGCACACCGGGGGCGCGACCGCCGGCCGATCCGGGGTGCTGCAGCGGGAGCTCGGCCGCGGCGCCGCCCTGTACGCCCGGCGGCACGCGACCGAGGTCGGCCGTGGCTGGGTGGCGGTACACGCGCTGCAGCTCGTCCTGCTGGCCGGGCGCAAGGCCGCGGCCCGCAGGCCGCACGACGCGGCCAGGGCCGTGCGCATCCTCGCCGGCCTGCTGGGCGGCCTGGTCGCGCCGAACTGGGAGCCGGCAGTCCGGTCCCGGTGGTTGGCGGCCCCGGCGGCGACCAGGGTGAGCCTGGGCCGGCTCACCCCGCAGACCATGCGGGCGGTCGTGCCGGCCCCGGCAGGCGCGCCGACGCCGGCCGGACATTCCGCTCGGCCCGTGCCGTCCGGCGGGCCGGCGCGGGGTAGGATCCCGGCGCCGCGGCCCGCGCCCCAGCCGGCAGCCCGCGCGGCGGTGACCTCGCGGGCATCGGCCCGCCAGAGCCGCCCGGCCGCGGTGTCCGGGGAGCCGGCCGGGGCGGGCGGCGCGCCCGGGCCGCCGACCTCGCCCGACCGACCCCACCACGCCCAAGCCACCAGCCCGGTTGTCCGGGAAGAATGGGAGGGACGGGATCGCGGACCGGATGGCGTAGGAGGAACGATGGGCATCCGCGGATACACGGGCGAGGTCACGGTCGGCGGTCCGCCTGATGTCCGCGAGCTGCCAGACCTGACGATCACCAAGGTCGCCGTCGGCCCCTTCGACAACAACTGCTACCTGCTGCGCTGCACGACGAGCGGCGAGCAGCTGCTCATCGACGCCGCCAACGAGCCGGACACCCTGCTCCGGCTGATCGGCGACGACGGCCTGGCGACCGTGGTCACCACCCACCGCCACCAGGACCACGTCCAGGCCCTGTCCGACATCGTCGCCGCGACCGGCGCGACCACCATCGCCCACCCGGACGACGCCCCGGTGATCCCGGTGCCCACCTCGCACCCGGTGACCGACGGCGACGAGATCCAGGTCGGCGAGGTCACGCTGCGCGCAATCCACCTGGTCGGCCACACCCCGGGCTCGATCGCCCTGCTCTACGACGCCGACCCCACCGCCCCCCACCTCTTCACCGGCGACTGCCTGTTCCCCGGGGGACCAGGCAACACGTTCGGCCAGCCCGACGCCTTCAAATCGCTGATGGACGGCCTGGAGGAGAAGGTCTTCGGCCCCCTGCCGGACACCACCTGGATCTACCCCGGCCATGGCAAGGACACCACCCTCGGCCGCGAACGCCCCCACCTCGCCGAATGGCGCGCCCGCGGCTGGTAGCGGGATCTCCTGTCCTTGCCGGTTCCGAGGGTGCACGCGACCAGGCGGCCGGCCTTTACGCGCCAGTTCCCACCTGATCAGGTCAGTTTGCCTGGCCGCCGCGTGGGCTCGGCGGGTTGCCGGATGGTAGGCGGTGCGACTGCTGGGCGGCGGTGGCCTCGGCTGAGGTGAGTGGGAGGACGACGCCGGGCGGTGGGGTGCCGAAGGTGGTGAACGGGTCTCGGGGCTCGGCCGGGTCGGTGGTGGGGGTGGCGTTCTCGATGCGGTCCCAGCGGAACCAGCGGGGCGCGCCCCGGTCCAGGCACCACGCCAGCAGGTACCAGTGGCCGCGGGCGAAGACGAAGGCCTGGGGCTCGACCCGGCGGTGGGTGGGGCGGCCGGACGCGTCGACGTAGTCGAAGGTGACGGTGACGCCGGCGCGCATCGCCTGATCGATGGCCGGGGTGGCGGCGGTGCGGGGCAGGCCGCGGGGCTGCACCCACTCCCGGCTGGCCTGGTCGGCGACGCGGTCCTGGCCGGCTGGGCCGAGCGCGGTGAGGATCTTGGTCAGTGCCGACCGGCCGGCCTGCGCGAACCGGCCTTCGGGCAGCGCGGCCAGGGCCACCGCCACGGCGGCCGCTTCCTCCTCGGAGAACCGGACCGCCGGCAGCTCGGCGCCTTCCGGGCGGCTGGCCTGCCCGGGTGTCCGCGCGTGCGGCGCGGCCGGCTGCTGGCGGGCTCTGCTCTTCGTCACGGTGTGACCGTGTCATGTCCTGGCGCCGCGGAAGAGCGTTTTCGTTACCCAGGCCGGCTGGGGCTCGGCCGCCGCGTCTTCGCCCGGTTCAGGATGGCGCCGTGGAGGCCGTGCCCGGCTCGGTGCCCGCCTCGCCAGCCGCTGCGGGGCTTCTCCGGCGGCGGATGGCCGATCTCGCGGCCGCGACGCCCAGATGGGCGGCGCCTACGGCGAGGAGCAGCAGGAGTGCCTGGGTGGCGTGGCGGTCGATGAGGACGAGCAGGTCCCGGGCCCAGGGGGCGGCGGCGCGCGCGGCGGCCAGGTAGACCGACGTCATCAGGACGGTGCCGGGGACCACGAACGCGAGGAAGCGGCGCCAGGACACCCGGCTGCCGCCGAGCGCCGCGTCGACCGCGGGGTTGGTGTTGACCAGGCACCAGCACAGCAGCGCCCGCTCGGCGCCGCGGGCGGACAGCGCCTCGACCAGCCGCCGGCCGAGCGGGCGGCGCAGCGCGAACGCGCGCAGGTTCGCCCGGGAGAGGCCGAAGTAGCAGACGTCGAACAGCACCCGCAGCGGGACCGCGATCAGCAGGGCGGGCAGGACCGGCACCGACCCGCCGACCAGCAGCAGGATCGAGAACGTCGGCCGCAGTGCCAGCAGGGCCAGCGGCGCGTCCGGCGCCAGCGTGGGCGTCAGCGCGATGCCGAGGGCGCTCGCCCCGTACAGCACCGCGAGCAGCGCCGCCGGCCAGGCCCGGGCAGGCCAGCGCCAGTGCCCGAGCTCCCGCCGTCCCGCCACGCTCCCAGTCTGCCGGCGTAGGGCAGACTCGCCGTGTGCTGAGGGTGGGACTGACCGGTGGTATCGGTTCCGGCAAGAGCGCGGTGTCGGCGCGGCTGGCCGAGCACGGCGCCGTGATCATCGACGCGGACGCGCTCGCCCGGGATGTGGTGGCGCGCGGCACGGCGGGGCTCGCGGCCGTGGTCGAGGCGTTCGGCCCGGGGGTGCTGCGCCCGGACGGGAGCCTGGACCGGGAGGGCCTGGGCAGGATCGTGTTCGCCGACCCGGCGGCGCGGCGGCGGCTGGAGGGGATCACTCACCCGCTCATCCGGGAGGAGACCGCCCGCCGGTTCTCCTCGCTGCCGGCCGACGCGATCGTCGTCCACGACATCCCGCTGCTGGTCGAGGCGGGCATGGCCGGCGGCTACGACGTCGTCGTGGTCGTGGAGGCGCCGCGCGAGCTGCGGCTGCAGCGCCTCGAGGCCCGCGGCCTGCCCCGCGCCCAGGCCGAGGCCCGGATGGCCAACCAGGCCGACGACGCCGCCCGGCGGGCCGTCGCCGACGTCGTGCTCGACAACAGCGGCACCCTGGCCGACCTGCACGCCCAGGTCGATGCCCTGTGGCAGGACCTGGTCGCCCGCCGCGACGCCGCCATCGCCGCGAAGCAGCCCGCGGGCGGCGACGAGTAGCTGGCGCTGTCGGCCCGGCGACGGGTGGACCGGCTGGACATCTCGTGTCGGAAGCGGCAAGGTCGGTCGCGTTGCGCAGCAACGTGGGGGGCCGGGCACGCCCGGGGAGCGGCCGGCCTCCCGCACGCCGTCAGTAGGGAGCCGACCTTGACCTTCGAGTCCCTGGGCACCGCGCCGACCAGCACGGCAGCCGCCCGGCGCGTCTCCTGCGCCCTGCCCCCGCACATCCTGGAGCGGATCATCCGCAACGGGTCGGCCGAGCAGCGGGAGCGGGCGCTGTCCACCCTGTCGCTGGACGCCTCGCAGCGCTCGGTCCGGGTGCACAACGCGCTGTTGACGACCGCCCAGCGGAACGTGCGCCCGCCGCGGCTGACCCCGCGCACCGGGCCGAACCGCACGATCGGAGACGCCGGCAACAGCGAGGTGCTGCCGGGAAAGACCGTGCGCGCCGAGGGCGACGACCCGGTCGACGACGTCGCGGTGAACGAGGCCTATGACGGGCTCGGCGCCACCTACGACTTCTTCTCCAGCGTCCACGGCCGCGACTCGATCGACGACGAGGGCATGTCCCTGCTGGCCACCGTGCACTTCGGCGACCACTACGACAACGCCTTCTGGAACGGCCGGCAGATGGTCTTCGGCGACGGCGACGGGGAGCTGTTCACCCGGTTCACCGTCTCCCTCGACGTCATCGGCCACGAGCTGACCCACGGGGTGACCGAGCACGAGGCGAACCTGACCTATCTCAACCAGTCGGGCGCGTTGAACGAGTCCGTCAGCGACGTCTTCGGCTCGCTGGTGAAGCAGTACCTGCGCGGGCAGACGGCGGACGAGGCCGACTGGCTGATCGGCGAGGGCCTGCTCGGCCCGGAGGTCCAGGGCGTAGCGCTGCGGTCGATGAAGGACCCGGGAACCGCGTACGACGACCCGATCCTGGGCGACGACATCCAGCCGGCGCACATGGACGACTACGTGCGCACCACCGCCGACAACGGCGGCGTGCACATCAATTCCGGCATCCCGAACAAGGCCTTCTATCTGACCGCCACGGCGCTCGGTGGCTACGCCTGGGAGCGGGCCGGCCGGATCTGGTACGAGACGCTGCGTTCGCCGCAGCTGCGGGCGAACGCGACCTTCCGCTCGTTCGCCAACCTGACCGTCCGGCAGGCCCGGGTGCTGTTCGGCAACGACGAGGTCACGGCGGTCCGCGAGGCCTGGCGCGCGGTCGGCGTGCTGGCCTGACGGCCGCTCTGCCGCCATGGCCGGGCCGGGCCAACCAGGTGGCCGGCCGTCCGGCGCGCGTCGGCGGACAATCGTCGGGTGAGCGACGAACGCAGCGGCCCGGGCGGCCAGCGGGTGCGGGTCGTGCTGGAGCGGGCCGGCGGGATCGTCGGCCGGCCGATCCGACGCGGCCTGGACACCGCCGACCTGCCGCCCCAGGAGGCGGACTCGCTGCGGGCGCTGGCCGCCGCCCTGCCGGCGCCGGCCAGCGCCCCCCCCCCCCCCCCCCCCCTCGGCCCCGCCCCG
>JADGHD010000084.1 GCA_019689615.1 Frankia sp.
CCCCTGGACCGCCCGACGCCGGCGGCGGGCCCAGGCCGTGGACCGGTGGCCCGGGCGCACCCCGCGGCCGCGACGGCGAGCGGCGGGCCCTCGTGCTGGCCGCCTGCGACCCGGCCAACCCGTACGGCGCGGCGCTGCCCTGGCCGGCCCGGCCGGGCGACGGCACCGACGGGCCAGGGCACCGGCCGGGCCGCAAGGCGGGCGCGCTGGTCGTGCTGGTCGACGGGGAGCTGGTGCTCTACGTGGAACGCGGCGGGCGGACGCTGCTGTCCTGGTCGCAGGCGCCCGAGACGCTGCAGCCGGCCGCTGACGCGCTCTCGCTCGCCGTCCGGGAGGGCTGGCTCGGCCGGCTGGCCGTCGAGCGCGCGGACGGGCAGGCGATCACCGCCAGCCCGCTGGGCGCCGCCCTGGAACGGGCCGGCTTCCACCCCACGCCGCGCGGCGGGCTGCGGCTGCGGGCCTGAACGCGCCGAGCGCGGCCGGCCGGGCGCGGCGCGTCACGCCGCCGCGGCGCCGGCGGACGGGCCCGGCCACGCGCCCACCCCGATGTCACCGAGTCGACGCGTCGTTCCCTTGTCTCAAAGGCCGCCAAACGCGCAGTCTGGAGGGCCGGCCCAGCGCCGGACCGGACCGCGCGGCGCCCGCCACTGGCGGGCCTCGCCCCCGCCGCACCCCCGAGCCCGACCCGTGACCAGGCCTTCGCGCCAGGCCATGGCCGACGGCCGGCGGTATGCATCGGGCGTCTGGCCGACGACGTCGGCACTTCCCGGCCATCCGGCCGGGCCGGGGTGGGACCGCGCTCCCGCTCCGCCGGATCTCGGACGAATGGACGTGACCAATGACAGGGGCAGCGGTCGGCGCGCAGGCGGCGCCCGTCGCGGGAGCCCAGCCGTGGGCTGGCGGGCGGCGGGTGCTCACCGCCGGCCTGGTGGCGACGATCACCCTGGTGGCGTTCGAGTCGCTGGCCGTGGTGACCGTCGCCCCGAAGGTGTCCGCGGACCTGCACGGGCTGGCCCTCTACGGCTGGCTGACGAGCGCGTTCTTCCTGACCACCGTGGTCGGCCTGGTTCTCGGCGGCGCGGCGATGGACGGCATCGGGCCGGTGCGGCCGTTCGTGGCCGGGCTGGTGCTGTTCGGCGCCGGGCTGGCGGTCGCCGCCGCCGCGCCGACCATGCACGTGCTGGTGGTCGCCCGGGGCCTGCAGGGGTTCGGGAACGGCGTGATCACCACGATCGCCTACGCCACGATCGGCCGGGCCTACCCGAGGCAGGTGCGGCCGAAGGTGTTCGCGATCCTGTCGACCGCGTGGGTGGTCCCCAGCGTCGGCGGGCCGGCGCTCGCCGCCGTCATCGCCGAACGCGCCGGCTGGCGCTGGGTGTTCGGCGGCCTGATCCCGCTGGTCGTGCTGGCCGGCGGCGCGACGGTCCACGCGCTGTGCCGCCTGCCCGCAACGGCCGCTGACGACGCCGAGCCAGCCGACGTCACGCCGTGGCCGGCCGGCGAGGACGGCGCCACAGCGCACGGGGTCACCGCGCCCGATGCCGGGGAGCGCACCTGGCTGTGGGCGATGCTGGCGGCCGGCGGGGCGGGGCTCGCGCTGGCCGGGCTGTCCAGCCGATCCCCGTACGGGATCCCGTTGCTGGTCGTGGGGGCGGCGGCCGCGGTGGTCGCGCTGCGCCGGCTGCTGCCGCCGGGCACCGCGCGGGCGCGGCCTGGCGCGCCGGCCGCAGTCGCCGTCCGCGGCCTGCTCACGTTTGCCTTCTTCGGCACGGACACGTTCGTCCCGCTCGCGATCACGTCGGTGCGCCACCACTCGACCGCGGTCGCCGGCGTCGCGGTGACGGTCTCCGCGATGGCGTGGACGGCCGGCTCGTGGACCCAGGCCAGGCTGGCCAGCCGCCGCTCCGGGCGGTTCCTCGTCACCACCGGGCTCGCCGTCGTGCTGCTCGGCATCACCGGCACCGCGGTGCTGCTGCTGGTCCCGGGCGTACCGCTGGCGGCGGCGATCGCGGCATGGGGGGTGGCCGGCTACGGGATCGGCCTGTGCTACTCGCCGATCCTGAACGTGGTGCTCAACGCCGCCCCGCCGGAGCAGCAGGGGAAGGCGACCAGCGCGGTCGGCCTGACCGACAACCTCGGCGTGGTCCTCGGCACCGGGATCGGCGGCGTGGCCGTCGCGGCGTTCGCCACCGAGGCGGCCACCACGGCCGGCGCCCACGGCAGCACCCCGGCCACCGCGTCGACGACCGGCCTCGCCGTGGCGTTCGGGCTGTCCGCGGTCGTCGGCCTGCTCGGCGTGCTGGTGGCCCGCCGGCTGCCCGCCGAGGTGCTCGCCCCGGCCCCGGTGCCGGGCCCTCCGCCCGCCAGCCACGACCGGTCCGCGGGCACCGACCTGGCCAACGGCGACGCCGACGCGCGGGCCAACGCCGACCCGGCCCGCGGCTGAGCCGCCATGGCGCGCGGCCTGTGCGCCGCCCGGCGCGCTAGCCGGCGGGCGGCTGCGTCGGCGGCGGGAAGGCCTTCGCCGTGGTCGGGTCGGTCGTGAGCTCGCGCAGGCCGGCGGCGTAGGCGCGGAGGCTGGCCGCCCGCTCGGACAGGGCCGCGAGGTCCGGCCCCAGGCTCGCGGCGCCGAGCTGGCCAGGGCCCAGCCGGCCGGTCGGCGTCCCGGCGATCACGTCCTGGCCCGCCCGGGCGGCGCTGGCCCGGGCCACGCCGACCACCTCGGCCGCGGCGCCGAGCAGGTCGTCGAGCGCGCGGACGGCGGCCTCCATCTCGGTCACCAGCTCCTGGATGGTGCTGTCCAGCTCGGCCCGGCCGGCCGGGTTGGTCAGCGCCCTCGCGGCGCCCTCACAGGCGACGACGCTGCTGGCCCGCACCCGCAGCCCGTCGACGACCTCGGCCGCCGCCGCCATGCCGGAGCGCAGCGCGTCCTCGGCGGCCCCCGGCGGCGCCGCCTTCAGCAGGCTCGTGAACGCCCGCATCGCGGCCTCGCCGCGCCGCAGCGGCCCGGCGGCCGCCGACCCACGCAGGGCCGCGGCACTGGGCGCCGGCTGGCGCGGCACCGGCAGCTCGGGCGTGCGGCGGCGGGCCCTGATCGCCTCCTGGGCCCACAGGCCGCCGTTGACCAGCGCTGCCCCGCCGACCGACAGCCACAGCCAGTCCCCGGCCGCCGCCGCGAACGCCGGAGTGATGGCCGCGAACGCCGCCCAGGCCTTGGCGGTCCAGCTCGCCCGCCGCGCGTAGCGGGTGGTCTCCCTGGCCTCCCGGTCGACGGCACGGCGCTCGATGTCGGCGCCCACCCAGTCCGGCACCGCCGGCCGCCAGGCCGACGGCCAGCTCCAGCCGTGCCAGCCGCGCCAGCCGCGGTGGCCGGTGGGGAACGGGGTGGTTGCCGGGCGAGCGGCGGGCGGTGGCCAGGTCCCTGTCCCCGTCCGCTGCCAGGCGCCGGGCCGCCACCCGCCGTGCTGCCACCCGTCGTGCTGCCAGCCGCCGTGCCGCCAGCCGGACGCGGCGCCGTGCGGGGCGCCACCGCCAGCGGTGCCGCCCGGCGGGTACTGCGGCCCGTCGCCGGCCGGCGGCACCGAACCGCCCGCGTTCGGCGGCGGCGAGGCGTCACCACCCGCGCCCGACGGCTTGCGGGTGGCCTCGTCGTCGTCCGGCCGGTAGGTCATCTGACCGCCTTCAGCCTCCCTGGCCCGGCCCGGGCGGCGTCGCCGGCCCGCCCGCGCCCGGCGCGCTCTGGTCCTGGTCCGCGGTGGGAGCCGCCGGCTTGGTGAACGACGGAGGCTGCGCGCCGGCCTGCGGGTGGCCCGGTGCCGCCCCGGCGGGGGCCTGCGCGGCACCCGGGGCACCCGGCGCCGCGCCACCCGCCGCGGGCTGGCCGGCGCCCAGCGCCCCGAACGGCTGCTGGGCACCCCCGACCGCACTCGCCCCCGCGGCCTGGCCGGCGGTGCCGGCGCCAGCGGCCATGCCGGCGCGCAGCTCGGCGAGCCTGGTCGCGGCCCGCGCGTCCATCGTCGCCCGGCGGATCTCCAGCATCCTGGCCTCGACGCCGGCCGAGGCCAGCTCGTGGCGGCCGAGCGCGACCGCGTAGCGCTGCTCGACCTTGTCCCGGATCTCGGCCAGCGTCGGCGTGTCGCCGGCTGGCGCCAGCTCCGACATCGACTGCATGGCCTTGTTCATCTGCTCGCGCATGGCCGCGTGCTCGATCTGGGTGAGCAGCCGGGCCCGCTCGGCGAGCTGCTGGCGCAGCCGCTCGGTGTTGTCGTCGACGGCGCGGCGCGCGAGCTCGGAGGACTCCACCGCCTGCTGGTGCAGGACCCGCATGTCCTCCAGCGCGCTCTCGGCGGCGATCAGCTCGGTCGCGAACGCCTGCGCGGCCTGCTCGTACTTCGCGGCCTCGGCCAGATCGCCCCTCGCGCGGGCATTGTCGGCGAATGTCAGGGCCGAACGGGCTGACTCCGTCAGCGCCGCCACGTTCTCGATCTGGCGGGCCATCTTCATCTCGAGCTGGCGACGATTGCCCATCACCAGCCCGGCCTGCTGGACGAGCGCGTCATGCTGGCGGCGTGCCTCGGCGATGGCCTGGTCGATCTGCACCCGCGGATCAGCCCGCTCGTCGAACTTCCGGTTCGCGGACGCGGAGAGGTACCGGTAGACCCGGCGGACCACATTCGCCATAGACCGATCGTCGCACGTCGAAGCGCCTGTGCGACGCCCGATGATGCGCGGTCAGATATCCGACAGATTGTCGGAAATGTCCAGAGGCCGTACCGCGTATGGCGATGCACGCGCGACAAACGCCCCGTCCCGGCCGGGTCCGCGCTGATCGTCGCGGGCCGCGGCGGGAGGGGGCGTCCGTCCGCCGTTGGCGAACCTCGGGCCGCCGGCCGGGCGGCCCGAGCGGTCAGACCATCGCCTGGAACATCCAGTGCTGCTCCTCGACGTCCCGGATGAGATCCATGAACAGGTCCTGGGTCACCGGGTCAGCCGTCTCGGTCGCCGCCATCCGTTCCCGCATGTGCCGCGTGACCTCGGCCAGGCGGTCGGTCATCACCCGGACGGTCTTCTCGTCGGCCAGGTAGCCGGTCTCGACCCCGTGCAGCGGGGAGCGGTTCGCCACCGTGCTCGCCTGCCCGTCCGGGTTGCAGCCGATGGCGACCGAGCGCTCGGCGGTCAGGTCGGTGTAGCGGCGGGCCATCTCGACCACGTCGTCAAGCTGGCGGTGGACGCTGCGGAAGTTGCGGCCGATGACGTTCCAGTGCAGCTGCTTGGCGAGCAGCGACAGGTCGATCAGCTCGACGACCGCCCCCTGCAGGGCCTCGCCGGTGGTGATCCGGGCCTCGTCGGACAGCGGACTGCGTACCGTGCTCATCATCGTCCTTTCAGCCGGCGGTCGATCCCATCGCGGAGACCGTGCCCGCCAGCGGACGAATAACGCCCACGGTGACGACCCAGGCGGCCACTCTCGGCGGCGATCAGCCGCGCCGCAGCCCCGGAATCGCGCAGCCCCGGAGCCGCGCAGGCACGGCGACGCACGGCGCAACGCGACACGGCGCAGCGCAGGCACGGCACGGCGGCGCCGGCCGGCGGCCAGGCAGGGTCATCGGCGCGGGAGCCGCCGAGCGGCGCGGTGGGCGCGAGCCGGGTCAGGCCGCGCGGTCGACGAGCGGGGCGGCGCCGGCGCCAGCGCCGGAGACCACCATCTCGACCCGGGCCGGCGCGCCGCCCGCGGCCAGCTCGGCCAGCTCCACGTCGTCGCTGACCTCGCGGAGCAGGTCAGCCAGCCGGACACCCAGCGCGTCACAGATCGAGGCGAGAAGCTCCGAGCTGGCCTCCTTCTGCCCCCGCTCAACCTCGGAGAGGTAGCCCAGCGACACCCGCGCCGCGGACGACACCTCCCGGAGCGTCCGGTGCTGATCCTGTCGGCGACGGCGAAGCGCCTCACCGATCATGCGTCGGAGCAGGACCATCGCGCCTCCTCCTTCGTCCACGGGCTGGGTTTCACCGTATACCCACCGACGCGACCGTCGAGCGGCCGTTGCGGGACCGTAGCTCTGTAACCACCTCGCGTCCCGAAAATAGTCCCGCTTGCCCCACTATTGCGGTGAGCCAGCCCTTGCCTGGCGCGAACCGCACGACCGTCCGCCACCCTCATCATGCTCGATGATGCCTGCCAACCAACCCCGTGGAACCGGTGGCGGCAGGCTACTTGGGAACGGGCGCGCCGGGCAGCCCCGAAAGGGTCCTCCGCAGCGCGTCGAGCGCCTGGACCACCGAATAGGCCTGGATGATCGGGCGGTTGCCGGGCAGGCGCAGCGACCGGGTGGCCGTCCCGTCTGGGCCGGCCACCCCGATGTGCACGGTCCCGACCGGCTTGCCCTCCTGCTCGGCCGGGCCGGCCACGCCCGTGGTCGACAGCCCCCAGGTGGCCCCGAACATCTCCCGGACGTTGGCCGCCAGCGCCGCCGCGGTCTGCGGGGAGACCGCCCCGGCCGTCGCCAGGACGTCCGCCGGGACGCCGACCACCTTCTCCTTCGCCTCGGTCGCGTAGCTGACCACACCACCGCGAAAGTAGGTGCTCGCGCCGGGCGTCTCGGTGATCGCGGCGGCGAGCTGCCCGCCGGTGAGCGACTCGGCGACCGCCAGCGTGGCCGAGCGGGCCGCCAGCTCCGCCCCGACCACCGCGGCCAGGGTGTCGTCGTCGCTGCCGTAGACCGCGGGCCCCAGGGCGAGCCGGGCGGCCGCCTCGACCGGGGCGATCAGCTGCTCGGCCGCGGCCCGGTCGGCGGCGCGGGCGGTGATCCGCACCCGGGTCTGCCCGCCGCTGGCCAGGAACGCGATCGTCGGGTTGCCCACCCCGCGCAGCCGGTCCACCTCGCCGGCCAGCGCATCGGCCACCGCCGACTCCCAGATCCCGGCGGTGCGCAGCACCCGGTGCACCACCACGGCCGGCTGGCCGGCCCGGCGCAGCAGGTCGGGCAGCACGCTCGTGGTGAACATCGGGTACATCTCGTGCGGCACGCCCGGCAGCGCGTAGACGGCGGCCCGGCCGATCTCGATCCGGATCCCAGGCGCGGTGCCGATCTCGTTCGGCACCGGCTGCGCGCCCTCGGGCAGGTCGGCCTGGCGGAAGTTCATCTCCGGCACCTGCCGGCGCAGCTCGCCGAACCGCCGGCGCAGCATCGACTCCAGGAACGGGTCCCGGCGCAGCGCCACGCCGGCCGCGGCGGCGATGCCCTCCCGGGTCAGGTCGTCCTGGGTGGGGCCGAGGCCGCCGGTGACGATCACCGCGTCCGCCCGGCCGGCCGCCGCCCGCAGCGCCTGCTCGATCCGGTCGACGTCGTCCCCCACGACCACGGAGACGCCGACCCGGATGCCGACGTCGGCGAGCTGGCGGCCAAGCCACGCCGCGTTGCCGTTGATGATGTCCCCGTAGAGCAGCTCGTCGCCGACGGCGACCAGCTCAGCCAGCATCCCGATCCTCCCCGGCCGTTGCGGCGGCGGCCCGGCGCAGCGCGAGCGCCCGGGCGACGTAGTCGATCCCGGTGACGACCGCGACGACCACTCCGGCGGCGAGCACGATCGAGCTGATCGTCGCACCAACGCCGGTCAGCGGCAGCACGGCCAGCCCCAGGGCGATGTTGAGCAGCAATGTCTTGATCTTGCCGCCACGGCTGGCCGCGATCACCCCGTGCCGGATCACCGACAGCCGCAGCAGCGTGACCCCGACCTCGCGCAGCACGATCACGGCGGTGACCACCCACGACAGCTCGCCCAGGATCGACAGCGACACCAGCGCCGCGCCGGTCAGCGCCTTGTCCGCGATCGGGTCCACCAGGGTGCCGAAGTCGGTCACCAGCCCCCGGCTGCGGGCGATCCAGCCATCGATCTGGTCGGTGACCGCCGCGACCGCGTAGGCGGCGAAGGCCGCGATCCGCCAGCCGTCGTCGTCCGGGCCGACGAACAGGAACAGCACGAAGACCGGGACGAGCACCAGCCGCAGGATGGTGAGGACGTTCGCGATGTTCAGCAGCCGGGCGGGCGGGGCGGCCCCCCGCTCCCCCTGCGCTGCCGGCACCGCCGCGGCCGGGTCGCCGGGCACGGCCGCCTGGCTGGCGGCGCTGGCGGCGCTGGCGCCGGTGGCGCCGCCGGCCTCGCCCACCGGCCTGCCGGAGCCGGCGCCGCCGGCCGTGCCGGCCACGGTCACGGGTGCGCCCCGGCGCTGGCGGCCGGCCGGGCCACGGCTGACTCCCCCTCCCCGGCCCGGTCCAGCACGGTCACCAGCTCGGCGACCAGATCCACCCCCTCGGTCGCGACCACCTTGGCGACCACCAGGTCCCCGACGCGCACCGGCGGCTGCGCGCTGCCGGCCGGCAGGCGGACCACGCACTCGCCGTCGGCCTCGGCCAGCTGGTGCGCGGCCGGGCCGTGGGCGTGGCCGTCGCTGATCTCCTCGACCAGCACCTCGACGGTCTCGCCGACCCGCCGCTCGGCCCGTTCGGCGGTGAGCTGCTCGACCAGGTCGGTGATCCGGGCGACGCGGCGCTCTATCACCCGGCTGGACAGCTTGCCGGGCAGGCCAACGGCCTCGGTGCCCTCCTCGTCCGAGTAGCCGAACACGGCGACCGCGTCGAGCTCGGCCTCCTCCAGGAAGCGCTCCAGCTCGTCGAGGTCGGCCGCGGTCTCGCCGGGGAAGCCGACGAGCACGCTGCAGCGCGCGCCCAGGCCGGGGGCGATCTGGCGGGCGGAGCGCAGCAGCCGCAGGAAGTCATCGCCGCCGCCGAACCGGCGCATCCGGCGCAGCACCGCCGGGCTCGCGTGCTGGAACGACAGGTCCAGGTACGGGGCCACCCGCGGGGTGGTCAGCAGCACCTCCAGCAGCGACGGCCGAAGCTCGGCCGGCTGCAGGTAGACGGTGCGCACCCGGGCGATGCCCGGCGTCTCGGCGAGCCGGGGCAGCAGCTTCTCCAGCGCCCGCAGGTCGCCCAGGTCCTTGCCGTAGGAGGTGGTGTTCTCGCTGACCAGGACCAGCTCCCGCACGCCCTGTTCGGCCAGCCACGCCGCCTCGGCCAGGATGTCGGCCGGCGGCCGGGAGACGTGCGCCCCGCGGAACGACGGGATCGCGCAGAACGCGCACCGCCGGTCACACCCACTGGCGATCTTCAGTGGGGCGATCGGGCCGCTGCCCAGCCGGCGGCGGACCACCTGCGCGTCGTGCCCGGGGACCACCACCCCGGCCGAGCTCGCCGCCCTGGGCCGCTCGACCGGGGTGATCGGCAGGAGCCTGCGCCGGTCGCGCGGGGTGTGCGGGGCCGGGCGCTCGCCGGCGAGCACGGCGCGCAGCCTGGCCGAGATGTCCGGGTAGGCGTCGAAGCCGAGGACCGCGTCCGCCTCGGGCAGGCTCTCGGCGAGCTGCGCGCCGTAGCGCTCGGCCAGACAGCCGACCGCGACCACCGCCCGCGGCCCGTCGCCGGAGCCGGCCCCGGAGTCGCCGGCCGGGGCCCGCAGCCCGTCCGCGGCGAGCAGCGCGTCGATCGAGTCCTTCTTGGCCGCGTCGATGAACCCGCAGGTGTTCACGACCACGGCGTCGGCGTCGGCCGGGTCGTCGACGACCCGCCAGCCGTCGGCGGCGAGCCGGGCCGCGAGTTCCTCCGAGTCGACCTCGTTGCGCGAGCAACCCAACGTGACCAGCGCGACCCGGTGAGGCTGACCTGACGGCACCAGGTCAGGCTACCGGGAGTTGCGCGCTGACTTGTCGCGATGGCATCGCCTGGGCGGGTCAGCGGGCGGTTTGGCCAGGTCAGGCGGTTGGCCGGTTGGCCGATGGCCCACTGGTCGGCGGCGCCGCGCGGGTGCCGACCGGCGCGCCGGGGTTCACCGCGCAGTCACCGGAGTCGGTCAGCGCCACCAGCACGGTGACCACCTGGCCGTCGCCGCCCAACGGGCCGAGGCTGCGACCGTTGCACGACAGGTCCATCGCGCCGGCGTTGCCCATCTTGACCCGCAGCGACTCGGCGGCGGTGAGCGTGCGGGTGTCGCCGCGCGGCAGCAGCTCCTGGAACAGCAGCTGGTTGGACTGGTCGGTGACCTCGAGCCAGCTCGGCCCGTCCACCGCCTCCAGGCGCAGGTTCACGCCCGTCGGCGGGGGCGTGGTCGGCTGCGGGGCCTCGCTGGGCGGCGCGGCCGGGGCCTCGGGCGTGCCGGCCGCTGGCGGGGTGGCCGCCGTCGGGGCGCCGTCGTCCTCGCCGCCGCCGGAGCCCGGGCCGAAGGTCACGAACAGCGCGAGCAGGCAGAGCACCGCGACGGAGACCACCATCGCGGTCCCCCAGCGCCGCGCGCCGCTTCGGCCCTCGCCGTGGCGCAGTGGGTCGTAGCTGGCGAGCCGGGCCAGCCCGGCGGGCGCCGCCGTGCCCCCGGCGCCCGGCGACGTGGCGCTCGGCTGGATCGGCAGCGGCCCGGTCCCGGGTGGGGCATGCGTCGCGTTGTACGCGGCGAGGACGGGCTCCGGGTCGATCCCGAGTGTTCGGGCGATGCTGCGGATGTGGCCCCGGGCGTAGACGGCGCCACCTACGCCCGAGAAGTCGTCCTGTTCCATCTGGCGGATCAACGTCGCACGGATCCTGGTCCGCGCGCTGACCTCGTCCACCGACAGGCCGGCCGCCATCCGTGCGCTGGCCAGCATGGTGCCGGCGGTGTCCTCGGCCGGCTCCCCATGATCGTCTCGCGGCTTCTCGGTAGTCGCCACCACGAGCGAACCTCCGCACCCGTCGGAGCTGGTCCGCATCCCGCCGCCGCGCGGCGCGAGCACGGGGCGGGAACGCCGATCTGTGGCCGATGACGGCCTGGCGGGGAACGATCGGCGGCCGGCACTACCCACGCGCGGCGAAGGTCAACGGACAGCGGGGATGAACAGACGTTGTCTCAGTTTACGATTCTGCGCGGCGGCTCGAAACCCGGTTACGGTCCCAGTTCGGCCAACTGCCGGACGTCAACCACTCCGGAGCGTGACGAGAAGGCCTTCCAGCTCATCCGGCATCACGAGGACATCACGCGCCTTCGAGCCTTCACTCGGACCGACGATGCCACGACTCTCCATCAGGTCCATCAGCCGGCCCGCCTTCGCGAATCCGATGCGCAGCTTGCGCTGAAGCATGGACGTCGACCCGAACTGGGTGCTCACGACGAGTTCGACCGCCTGTAGGAACAGCTGCATGTCGTCGCCGATGTCCTCGTCGATCTCCTTGCGCGGCCCGGCCTCCTCCTCGAACACGTCCTCCCGGAAGGACGGGGCCGCCTGCTCCTTGGTGTGGTCGACGATCGCCGCGATCTCCTCCTCGGAGACGTAGGCGCCCTGGATGCGGGCCGGCTTGCCGGCCCCCATCGGCAGGAACAGGGCATCGCCGAGGCCGACCAGCTTCTCCGCGCCGGCCTGGTCGAGGATCGTGCGGCTGTCGGCCAGCGACGCGGTGGCGAACGCGAGCCGGGACGGGACGTTCGCCTTGATCAGGCCGGTGACGACATCGACGGACGGCCGCTGGGTGGCGAGTACGAGGTGGATGCCGACGGCCCGGGCCATCGCGGTGATTCGGCAGATCGCGTCCTCGACGTCGCGCGGAGCGACCATCATGAGGTCGGCCAGCTCGTCGACGATCGTCAGAATGTACGGATAGGGCGTGTAGACGCGTTCGGACCCGGGCGGGGCGACGATTTCCCCGGCACGCACTTTCCGGTTGAAGTCGTCAACGTGCCGGACGCCGCACGCGGCCAGGTCCTCATACCGGTTCTCCATCTCCTTCACGACCCACTGCAGCGCGTCGGCCGCCTTTTTCGGATTGGTGATGATGGGCGTGATGAGATGCGGGATTCCCTGGTAGTTGGTGAGCTCGACGCGCTTCGGGTCGATGAGCACCATCCGCACCTGGTCCGGGGTCGCCCGGCACAGGACGCTGGTGATCAGTGTGTTGATACACGTCGACTTGCCGGCGCCGGTCGCGCCCGCGATGAGGATGTGCGGCATCTTCGCCAGGTTGGCGACGACGTAGCCGCCCTCGATGTCCTTGCCGAGCCCGACCAGCAGCGGGTGCGGGTCGCTGGTCGCCTCAGGACTGCGCAGCACGTCACCGAGCGAGACCAGCTCACGGTCGGAGTTCGGGATCTCGATGCCGACCGCGCTCTTGCCCGGGATCGGGCTGATGATCCGGACGTCGGGGCTCTTCACCGCGTAGGCGATGTTCTTCGCGAGCTGGGTGATCCGCTCGACCTTGACCGCGGCGCCCAGCTCCACCTCGTAGCGGGTCACCGTCGGCCCGCGGGTGAACCCGGTGACCGCCGCGTCGACCTTGAACTGCGCGAACACGTCGGTCAACGCGGCGATCACCCCGTCGGTGGCGGCCGAGCGGACCTTCGGCGGGGTACCGGACCGCAGCAGCGTCGGCGACGGCAGCGCGTAGTCGCCCTCGACCGGGACCGGCACCAGCCGCTCGACCTCGTCGCCGGCCCGCGCCGTCCCCCGGGCGTCGGGCGGGGCGGGGCCGCCCCCCCGCCGGGGGGGCCGGGGGGGGTTAAAAA